>JANYJJ010000060.1 GCA_025358485.1 Burkholderiales bacterium
TGGGGGTTTTCTGGCTACTGGCTTGCGGGCGACCCTAAAATCACACCTATGTTCAAACACGTTCTTGCAGACACCGTGCGATGAGGGCTTGCGTTCGCCGATGGGCCTGATTCATCCGACAGCAGTGGTCGACCCCGGGGCGCAGCTCGGCGCCGGCACCCGGGTGTCGCACTTCGCGCATGTGTGCGCCGGTGCCCGCATCGGTGCCGACTGCGCGCTGGGCCAGGGGGTCTATATCGGCAACGAAGTCAACATCGGGCGCAACGTCAACATCCAGAACAACGTGTCTGTCTATGACGCGGTGACGCTGGAAGACGACGTTTTTTGCGGCCCGAGTGTGGTGTTCACCAACGTGCACAACCCGCGGTCTGAGGTCACACGCAAGCATGAATATCGCCCCACCTTGGTGAAGCAAGGTGCCACGTTGGGAGCCAATTGCACCGTGGTGTGCGGCGTCACCATCGGCCGCTACGCCTTTGTGGGCGCGGGTGCCGTGGTCAGTCGGAATGTGCCCGACTTCGCTTTGATGGTGGGCGTGCCCGCAAAACAAATCGGCTGGATGAGCCGCGTGGGTGAACGTCTGAAATTCAGCGGCGCGCATGACGGCGAAGCCGTTTGCCCGGCCACCGGCGAGCGCTATGTGATGAACAACGGCGCAGTCCGCTTTGCAGACTCTGCCGCAGAAGGCAGCCGAGGATGAAGCTCGATTTCATCGACCTCAAAAGCCAATACGCTGCTTTGAAAACCAGCATCAACCAGCGCATGCAGCGCGTGCTGGATCACGGCCACTACATCATGGGCCCCGAAGTACAGGAGCTGGAATTCGCCTTGGCCCAACGCGTCGGGGCTGTTCACTGCATCACCGTGTCCAGTGGCACCGAAGCGCTGTTGATTGCCTTGATGGCGCTTGACCTGCAACCCGGCGACGAAGTCATCACCACGCCGTTCACCTTCGCGGCCACGGCCGAAATGATTGTGCTGCGCGGCGGCAAGCCTGTGTATGTGGACATTGAGCCCGACACCTGCCTCATCAACGCCGCTTTGATTGAAGCCAAGATCACGCCGCGCACCCGCGCCATCATGCCTGTGGGTCTGTACGGCCAGGTGGCCGACATGGACACCGTCAACGCTATCGCTGCACGCCACGGCTTGGCGGTGATTGAAGACGCAGCGCAAAGCTTTGGTGCCACCTTCCAAGGCCAGCAAAGCTGCAACTTGTCCACCTTGGCTTGCACCAGTTTTTTCCCTAGCAAACCGCTGGGCTGCTACGGTGACGGCGGGGCCATCTTCACCAACGACGCCCAGCTGGCCAAGGCCTGCCGCGAGATTCGCGTGCACGGCCAAAGCGCGCGCTACACCCACACCCGCATAGGCGTGGGTGGCCGCATGGACACGCTGCAATGCGCCGTGGTGCTGGCCAAGTTGGAGCGCTTTGACTGGGAGCTGCAACGCCGGGCCGACATCGGTGCACGCTACGGTCAACTGCTGGCTGACAGCAACAACGACAGCGGCATCACGCTGCTGACCGTGCGGCCTGATCGCGACTGCGTGTGGGCGCAGTACACCGTCTTCGTCAACCACCGCGCAGACGTGCAGGCCCGCCTCTTGGCGCAAGGCGTGCCCACCGCCGTTCACTACCCCAAGCCCTTGCATCTGCAGCCCGCCTACGCCGCAGATTGCTGCCCCGAGTGCTGCCCGCAAAGCGTCATCGCGGGCCAGCGTGTGATGAGCTTGCCCATGAGCGCCGACCTCACTGAAGCGCAGCAAGACCACGTCGTCGCGGCTTTGCTCAAGGCAGTGCGCACCAAGTGATTTGCTAACGATGAGACCGGCTCTTTGGTCAGTCGCCATTCAAGCCGCAGGCTCGGCCGCCACGTTGGGTGCAGCGCTGCTGGTGTCGTCACAACTGGGCTTGGCAGCGCAGGGTGAATTTGGTTTGCTGCGCAGTTGGACAGACGCGCTGGGCACCTTGGCTGTGATTGGTTTGCCCCAAGGTTTGCTGCACATGCAGTACCGCGAAGGTGTGAGCGTGTCGGCCTTGCGTGCTTGGGTTGTGCGCTACATCAGCGTGCTGTTGGCGGTGTTGATTGCCTTGCTGTTGTTGCACAGCTACGTGCTTCCGGCCGCTTGGACACCCGTTTTGCTGCAAGGCCCGCACATGCTGTGGGCGCTGCTGTTGACGGTGGTGATGGGCGCTTCGCATTTGCTGTGGCGATCGCTGGCGCTGCGCGATGTGGGCTTGTTGCCGTATGCAGTGTTGACGGCTTCGCCTTCGCTGGTGGTGCTGGCTGCCTTGATGGTGGTTTGCGCCGTCGGCCAGCGCAGCAGCTTGGTGTGGGCGCTGTTTGCGGGCGCGCTGATTTCGTCGTTGGCTTCGGCTTGGATGGTGGCGCGCGTGGCACGTGCACAGGCCAAAGGGGCCATCGAGGCTGACTCAGCCGCGTGGTCACGCCGCAGCCTGTGGGCTGTCAGCTCGCAAACCGGCGTGCAAAACATCCTCACCGCTTTGAGCCCGCCCCTGGTGTTGAGCACCGCTGCGGCTTTGGGCGCGTCGCTCGCGCAAATTGGTGTGGTGTCGCTGGGCCTGCATGTCTATCAAGTGTTTGGCGTGGCCGCCACCTACATCGCCCCCATGGTCTACGACAAAGCGGCCCGCGCCGAGCAGCCCATGTCACACGAGCATTTGCTCACTTGGCTGCGCCAGCGTTTGACGCTGCGCGCCGTGCTGGCCTTTGGCGTCGCGGTGGCGCTGGCCATGTTGTTGCTGCGCAGCTTGTGGCCCACAGGCGCTGATTCGCTGGTGCTGGTGGCAGCGATGGCGTCAGCCGGGGCGTTGTCCATGGCGGTGCGCTTGATGGTCACGCTGATGCAAGCGCGCGGTGCTTATCGCGCCTTGAGTTGGCATGCTTTGGGCCGCTTGCTGTTGTCAGTGGGTGGCACGGCCGCGTTGATGACGCTGTGGCCCGCTGTTCCGGCCGTGCTGGCCGTGCCTGCTGCGCTGCTGGTGGCCGAGTTGATTTTGTTGGTGTGGGTTTGGAAATTGATGCGCACCGATGTCGGAGCACCGGCATGAGTTCACCTCCTGCAACGCTTGTGTTGATCACCACCAACCACCCTTTTGTTCACACCGGCGGCGAGGTGATGTTTGTCGGGCCTGAACTGAAGCGTCTGGCGCGCGAGCTTGGCAGCGTGCGCGTGGTGCCGCTGCATGCACGAGGCGCACGCGTTGATGTGCCCGAAGGCGTGGAAGTCGACACTTCGCTGTCAGACGCCATGCGCAGTGAACGCTTCACGGCCTACTTTCGCGCGCTGTGGTGGCCTGGCTTTTGGGCCGAGTTGAGGCGCGCCGCGCGTCACGGTGGGTGGACAGGCTGCGCGCGTGTGTGGCGCTGGGCCGCCACTGCGCAAACCACCTACCGCTGGGCTCGCGCGTCGTTCCCTGTAGGCAGTACCGCGCTGTTCTACACCTACTGGCGTGGCGGCAGCACGGTGGCGTTGGCGCGCTGGGCTGAAAAACAAAAGGCAACGAGTGTCGTCACGCGCGTGCATCGTTATGAGTTGTACGAAGACGCATTCGACCCGCCGTTTCAGCCTTGGCACCCAATGCTGTATCACGCGCTGGCGCTGACGGCCACGGTGTCGCAAGACGGGTATGACTATCTGCTTCAAGCCGGTGTTCCGGCCGAGAAATTGGTGTTGTCTCGCTTGGGAACTGAAGCGCCGCCGTCGATGGCACGCGCTTCGACCGACGGCGTTTTGCGCATCGTCTCAGTCAGCTTCGTCGCCCCCGTCAAGCGAGTGCCACTCGCAGCGCAAGCAGTGATGGATTTCGCCGCACGCCATCCAAAACGGCAAGTTGAATGGACACACTTTGGCGATGGGCCGAAGCTTGATTCAGTTCGCCATATGTTGTCGAGTGCCCCAGCCAACTTGAGCGCCCGCCTGCCAGGGCAGGTTGCCAACTCAGCGGTCATGACGCATTACGAGTCTCAAGCCATTGACGTTTTTTTGCTGCTCAGCCAATCCGAAGGCTTGCCAGTCTCCATCCAAGAGGCCGCCAGCGTTGGCGTGCCCATCATCGCCACCGACGTGGGCGGTGTGCGTGAGTTGGTGGGTGGCGACAATGGCCGTTTGTTGAAGGCACATGCATCTGCGCCTGATGCTGTTGTTGCGTTGGAGCAGGTGCTCTTGAACAGCAACGCCTCAGTGAACGAAGCCATGCGAGAGGCCTCACGCCGACGTTGGCGCGAAGGCTTCAGCGCCGAGAACAACCACACCCAATTTGCCGCCACGCTCAAGCTCTTGATTGACTCCCTCCCCGTTGACGGGGGAGGTGTCCGTATTGACTCCCTCCCCCTGGACGGGGGAGGTGTTCGTATTGACTCCCTCCCCCTGGACGGGGGAGGGCAGGGGAGGAGGTGAAATCTTCAAAACACTCACCGTCTGCCTGACTGGATTTCACCTCTCCCCAACCCTCCCCGTCAAGGAGAGGGGGAAACACAATGCACCTCTCCGTCAGGGAGAGAGAAAAACACAATGCACCTCTCCGTCAAGGAGCGGGAGAAACACAATGCACCTCTCCGTCAAGGAGAGTCGGCGAAACAAATGCACTTCAACCCCACCACCCGCGCCCATCTCGACGGCAGCACCTTCTCCAACGCGCACCGCTTTGACCTCGGCAATCAAGGCCGAGCACCGCGTCGCGTGGAGCGCTTGGTCGATTTGTGCCGCAACAAAAAAGTGCTGCACGTCGGCTGCTGTGACCATCTCGACTTGATCCGCAGCAAGGTCGCACAAGGCGTTTACTTGCACCAGAATTTATGCGCCGCTGCCAGTCGCTGCGTCGGCATGGACATCAGCGAACCGGGGGTGGCCTTGCTGCATGAACTTGGCTTTCCTGAGGTCTACACGCCCGCCGTCGTGCCCGACGATGACTACGATATTTGCCTGCTCGCCGACGTGATTGAGCATGTGGGCGACGTGGTCAGCTTCCTGAAATCCATGCAGCGCTATCGCTTCAAAACGCTGGTGGTTGCCACACCCAACGCCTTTCGCTTGCGTAATTTTTTGAGCCGTGGCGAGCTCATCAACACCGACCACCGCTATTGGTTCACGCCCTACACCTTGTGCAAAGTCTTGACTGACGCGGGCTACCAAGCGCAGCAAGTTGAGCTGTGCCACAGCGACTACGTCAGCCGCAAAGGCGCGCTGGCCGCGCGCGCGCTCGACTTCATGCCCAAATACCGCGACACATTGATCGTGTCGGCTGCGCTGAATCACACAGCGTGAACATCCTGCTGATCAACCACTACGCCGGGTCGGTGCACCACGGCATGGAGTACCGGCCTTACTACTTGGCGCGCGAGTGGGTGAGGGCGGGGCACCGTGTGCAGATCGTGGCGGCTTCACAGTCGCATGTGCGCAGCCAGCAGCCGGTGGTGGGTGATGCGCCTGTGGACGAGGTGATAGCAGGCATCAACTACCGCTGGATTCCCACGCCCAGCTACAAGGGCAACGGCGTCGGCCGCGTGCTCAACATTTGGAGTTTTCTGCGACAGCTGTGGCGTGACGCCAAGCGCTTGACCCACACCTTGCGGCCCGACGTTGTCATCGCCTCCAGCACCTACCCGATGGACATTTGGGTGGCTCGCCGCATTGCCAAAATGGCGCACGCCAAACTGGTTTATGAGGTGCACGATTTGTGGCCCGCCTCGCCTATGGAGCTGTCGGGCATGTCCAAGCGCCACCCTTTCATCATGCTGTGCCAGAAAGCCGAAAACGACGCCTACCGTGATGCCGACGTGGTGGTGAGCATGTTGCCCAAAGTGGCTGACCACATGGCCGCGCACGGTTTGGACTTGCGCAAATTGCACATCGTTCCGAACGGCATCTCGCCCGAAGAATGGCCGGGCGATTGGGCGACAGAACCTGCGGCTTTGCGTGCGGATGTGTTGGCGCATTTGCAAGCCATGCGCCGTGCAGGCCGCACCATCGTTGGCTATGCCGGGTCGCACGGTTTGCCGAACGCGTTGGATCTTTTGCTTGACGCAGCAGCCCTGTTGCGCGGTGAAAAGTTTGCCTTCGTCTGCGTTGGCGGTGGCATGGAAAAGGCGCGCTTGGCAATGCGCGTGGCCGATGAAGGTTTGAGCCATGTGAGCCTGTTTGACGCCATTCCCAAATCGCAAATCCCATTCCTTCTGCAAGAGTTTGATGTGGCCTACATCGGTTGGCAGCGCACGCCGCTGTACCGCTACGGCATTGCGCCCAACAAGCTCATGGACTACATGATGGCCAGCCGTGTGGTGTTGCATTCGGTCGAGGCGGGCAACGACCCGGTCGCGGAAGCAGGCTGCGGTTTGACGGTCGCACCTGAGTCAGCACAGGCCGTTGCCGAAGGGCTGCACGCGTTGATGCGCATCGCGCCCGAAGCCCGCGCAGAAATGGGCCGCCGTGGCCGCAACTTCGTGATGGCGCACCACACCTACCCGGTGTTGGCGCAGCGTTTCATCGATGCGGTGTCGCACAGCAAGGCGGTGTCGTGAGTACCGAGCCCGATGAAGTCAAAGCCCGCTACGCCCGCCGCACCCAGCCCGAGCGCTACAGCCTGCTGCGCCCCGACGTGTGGCAAAGCGTGCAAGAACGTCAACGCGCCATGCTGCGTTTGTTTGCTGATTTGGGGCACACCGATTTGGCAACGCTGCGCTTGCTGGAAGTGGGCTGCGGCAGCGGCAGCAACCTGCTGGAATTTTTGCGCATGGGCTTTGTGCCGCAGCACCTCAGTGGCGTCGAGCTGCTGGCAGATCGATATCAGCTTGCGCGTGCTGCGCTGCCTGCAGCGTTGAACCTCAGCTTGGGCGACGCCGTAGAGCTAAGCGTGCCAGACCAGTCGCAAGACATCGTCTTCGTGTCCACCGTGTTCTCGTCCTTGCTGGACGACGCTTTTCAGCAGCGTTTGGCCGACGCCATGTGGCGCTGGGTCAAGCCCGGAGGCGGTGTGTTGTGGTACGACTTCACCGTCAACAACCCGCGCAATGCGGACGTGCGCGGCGTGCCGCTGAAGCGCGTGCAGGCGCTTTTTTCGCAAGGGAAAATGAGGTCGCAGCGTGTGACGCTGGCACCGCCGGTAGCTCGCGTGGCCACGCGAATTCATCCCAATTTGTACGGTTTTTTCAACGTGGTGGCGCCGTTTCGAACCCATTCACTCGCGTGGGTCTCCAAGCCTGCCTGAGACGGTGGTTGAAATCACGTGGGGCCTCCAGCCCATTGCAAATTTTGCATCAATGCATCAATGCATCATTGCATCACTGCAAGTTATCATCACCGTAACACCCCGGCACACCTCGGTTCACTTCTTTTTGGAAAGCCACCATGCGAACTACTCTCGACATCGATAGCGACCTGCTCGCCGCCACCAAGGAAATGGCCCGAAACGAAGGTGCCACTGCGGGGCAAATCGTCTCGCGCTTGCTGCGAAATTCACTGACCGGTGCCGAGCGTGTGGCCCGTGCGCCTGCACGTCGCAGCCCAGCGGTGGCCGGGTTCCGCGCGTTTCCCGCGCGGCCTGGCGTCGTTGTGACGAACGACCAGGTGAATGCCCTTCGTGACGCCGAAGGGATCTGAATTGACCATGCGCGCCCTGCTTGACGTGAATGTGCTGGTGGCGCTGCTGGACCAAGGTCACTTGCATCACAGTTCCGCGTCGCGGTGGATGGTGAGCCACGCCAAATCTGGGTGGGCTTCTTGCCCGTTGACGCAGAACGGTTGCCTGCGCATCTTGTCGCTCAGCAGCTATCCCAACGCGCAGCCTACTGCCGTCGTGGCTGACCGACTTTCCGAGGCCATGAACACTCAGTTTCATGAGTTTTGGCCCGATGCGATCAGTCTGCTGGAACCTGAGTTGCTTCGTTGGGATCGCATCCTCACATCGCGCCAAATCACCGACACGTATCTGTTGGCTTTGGCGGCTTCGCGCAATGCGCGCCTCGTCACATTCGACAAAGGCATTTCAATTGATGCGGTCGCCACCGCGTCCAAAACCAACTTAGTGGTGCTGAGTTGAGCGCCCGAGCTGCGTTCCCTGTGTTCTCTGCGTCCGCTGCGTTCACGCCGTGCGCCACTTTCTATGAACCCGCGTGACCTGCGCATGACTGATCCATCCCCTTCGTTCATCCCCTTCGCCCTGCCCGACATAGGCGAAGCCGAAATCAATGAGGTGGTCGACACCCTGCGCTCGGGCTGGGTCACGACCGGGCCGAAGGTCAAAAGCTTCGAGCACGACTTCGCCGCATTCCTCGGCGACTCTGCCTTGCACTGCATGGCCGTCAACTCGGCCACGGCGGGTTTGCACTTGGCGCTTGAGGCGCTGGGCATCGGCCCGGGCGACGAAGTCATCACCACCACCCACACCTTCACGGCCACCGCCGAGGTTGTGCGCTACTTGGGTGCCGATGTGGTGCTGGTTGACATCGACCCGGCCACGATGTGCATACACATCGGTGCCGTCGAGGCGGCAATCACGCCGCGCACCAAGGCGGTGATGCCGGTGCATTACGGCGGCTTGGCGGCTGACATGCCCGCCTTGCTCGCGCTCACAAAAAAACACGGGCTGAAGGTCGTGGAAGACGCGGCGCACGCCTTGCCCACCACCTGCGGCGGCCAACTTGTGGGCACACTGGCATCTGACGTGACGGTGTTCAGTTTTTATGCGAACAAGACCATCACCACCGGCGAAGGCGGCATGGTCGTCACGCGGAATGTCGAGCTTGCCAAACGCATCCAAGTGATGCGACTGCACGGCATGAGCCGCGACGCGTTTGACCGCTTCACCGCAAAGGTGCCGAGCTGGTATTACGAGATCGTCGCCCCCGGCTTCAAGTACAACCTCACCGACATTGCCGCTGCGCTGGGCATCCACCAGCTCAAGCGAGCTACGGAGTTTCAACGGCGGCGGCAGCAGATTGCGGCGATTTACGACGCCGCGTTTGACGGCTTGCCTTTGGTGCCCACGCCGCAAGCGCGGCCCGGCGATGTGCATGCGTGGCATCTCTACCCGCTGCGTTTGCGCGCCGATGCGCCCTTGTCGCGCGATGCCTTGATCGAGCGTTTGTTTGCCGCCGGAATTGGGTGCAGCGTTCACTACATTCCTTTGCACTTGCAGCCTTATTGGCGCAAGCTTTATGAATTGGACGCAGCGCGCTTTCCGCACAGCCAAGCAGCCTACGAGGGCTTGGTGAGCCTGCCAATTTATCCGCGCATGAGCAACGCCGATGTGGCGCGCGTTGTCGGTGCCGTCAAAGAAGCACTTCGCTGATGACCCCGGCTGCGGTGACGTGTTGAAGCGCTTGTTCGACATCGTGTTGGCCACGCTCGGGTTGGGTCTGTTGTTGCCGTTGATGCTGGTCATAGCGGTGTGGATCAAGCTCGACACGCCCGGCCCGGTTTTTTTTCGTCAGCAACGGGTGGGGCGCTACGGCGCGGTGTTTGCCATTCACAAGTTCCGCTCCATGGCCGCCGATGCGCCGCTTCGCGGGCTGCCCATCACTGTCGGCGATGACGTTCGCATCACCCGTGCAGGCCGATTCTTACGTCGCACCAAACTCGATGAACTGCCTCAACTAATAGAGGTCATCGTTGGCAAGATGAGTCTGGTGGGTCCAAGACCTGAGGTTGCGAAGTACGTCGCCCTGTACCCGGCAGCGATGCGCGAAAAGGTGCTCAGTGTTCGACCTGGCATCACCGACCCCGCTTCGCTGATGTACCGCGACGAAGGCAGGCTTTTGGCCAGCGCGGGAAGTGCGGCGCAAGCCGAGCGCATCTACATCGAGCAAGTCATGCCCGCCAAGTTGCGGTTGTCAGCGGGCTATGTAGACAGCATGAGCATGACCAACGACTTGCGCCTGATCTTGTCCACCATTCGCCAAGTTTGGTTGCGCTGAGCCGCGTTTCAATCAATCTCCCATGACCACCCCAACTTCAATCTGGCACCGCTTAGACCGCAGCTTGACGCGCGTCAGACCGCATCGCCGGGTGCTGTCACTGCTCATCGACGGCGCAGTGATTGCCCTGTGCTGGAACGCCACTTACTTGTTTCGCCTGGGTTTCGAGCGATGGTGGAGTGCCCGCCCAAGTTACGACATTTGGGTGATGGCAGGCGTGGTCACTGTCTACCTCAGCGTGTTTGCGGCGGCCGGCATCCCGCGGGGCATGTGGCGCTTTTCAGGCTTTGGCGAAGTCAAACGCCTGACCTTGGCGTGCGTGGCCAGCGGTGCCATTTGCGCCGTGGTCGTGTTGATGGCACAACTTGCACAAGTGCCACGCGCCGTGCTGGCGTTGCACCCCTTCGTCACGCTCATGGGCGTGTGCATGGTGCGCGTTGCCTACCGCATGGTGTACGAGCACGCGCGTTCGCACATCACCGGCAGCAACGCCAACGTGCGCCGCGCCATCGTCATGGGTGCGGGTGAAGCGGCCAAGCGCTTGCTCGCCACCATTCACCAACAAGGCTGGACCGTGCTCGGACTGTTTGACGACGATCCGGCCAAACGAGGTGCCCGCATCGGTGGTGTGCCGGTGCTTGGCGGTTTGGCCGACGTGACCAACCCTGATTCACGTGGCGATGCCACCCACGTGATCGTGGCCTTGCCAGGTGCCACCGCAATGCAACGTCGACGCGCCATCGAGGCGGCGGCGGCCACTGGGCTGGAAGTGTTGACGGTTCCTTCGGCCAGCGAATTGCAGGACGGCAGCGCGCGCATTGAGCGGGTGCGCAGCATTGAAGCCGAAGACCTGCTGGGCCGTGAGCCGGTACAGCTCGACGAGGCCGGAATCGCTGAAATGATCTCGGGCAAGACCGTGCTCGTCACCGGTGCGGGCGGGTCGATCGGGTCGGAACTTTGCCGCCAGGTGGCGCGTTATGGGCCGGCGAGCATCGTTCTGTTCGAGCTCAGCGAACTTGCTCTCTACCAAATCGAACAGCAACTCACCGAGCTGCATCCGCACCTGCCTTTGGTCCGACTGATTGGCGACGTGAAGAGCGCCGCGCAGATCGGCCACGCCTTCGCCACCTGCACGCCGCAGCTTGTCTTCCATGCCGCGGCCTTCAAGCACGTGCCGCTGATGGAAGAACACAATGCTTGGGCGGCGCTGCACAACAACACGCTCGGCACTTACGTCGCCGCGCAGGCGGCGGGCAAGGCGGGTGTCGAGCGCTTTGTACTGATATCGACCGACAAGGCCGTGAACCCGACCAGCGTGATGGGTGCGAGCAAGCGTGCCGCCGAAATGGCCCTGTCTCAGTTGGCGACCCAGGGTTTTTCTACACGCTTCATGGCGGTGCGCTTCGGCAACGTGCTGGGCTCCAGCGGCAGCGTGATTCCCAAATTCAAGGAACAGATCGCCAAAGGTGGGCCCGTGACCGTGACGCACCCTGACATCACGCGCTACTTCATGACCATCCCCGAAGCGGCGCGGCTGGTGCTGCAGGCTGGCGCGATGGGCGAAACTGGTCAGGTATACGTGCTTGATATGGGTGAGCCGGTGAAGATCGTCGAGCTGGCGCGAGACCTGATCCGTCTGTCGGGGCACGCACCCGGAGAAATCCGCATCACTTTCTCTGGCCTGCGCCCGGGGGAGAAGCTGTTTGAAGAGCTGCTGGCCGACGCCGACAGCACGCTGCCCACGGCACACCCGCGGTTGCGGATCGCTTTGCTGCACACGAATGCGAAGTCGGGTCTGGCTGTCGAACTGGGCTCAGGCCTGCCGACCTGCGGCAGCGGTGCGGCCGACGCGGCTGTCAAGCGTTGGCTGCGCGATTTCGTACCGGAATATCGACCGAGCTGAACGCAGTGGTGCGCAAAAACACGACAACCCAGCTCCGTCAGGTGAAGGTGAGCTCCTCGCTTAGAATCGAGGGTTTTGAGAAGAAGCGCCGAGCCTGTGCGACGCGCTTGATTCGCGGTGCACAACGGTTGATCCATCGAGGAGGGGCGCACAGATCCATGACTGATCAACAGCTGCCAAGTTATTTTTTGACCTTCGAAGGCATCGACGGTGCCGGAAAGTCGTCGCATATCGGGGCGGTTCGTGATCACTTTGTGGCACAAGGCCGTTCAGTTGTCGTAACAAGAGAACCCGGGGGCACGCCACTTGCCGAGGCGTTGAGGCACTTGGTTTTGCATGACTCCATGGATCCGCTGACCGAAGCCCTCCTCGTCTTCGCCGCGCGTCGCGACCACTTGCTGCACGTGATCACACCTGCGTTGGCCCGCGGTGATGTGGTTATTTGCGACCGTTTCACAGATTCAACCTTCGCCTATCAAGGCTTCGGTCGCGAGTTTCCACTCGCAGTCTTGGAACAGCTGGAACAGTGGGTGCAGGCCGATCTGCAGCCCGACCTGACGTTGTGGTTCGACCTGCGGCCTGAGATCGCGTCCGTGCGCCTGGCTGGAGCCCGCCAGCCTGACCGTTTTGAGAGTGAGCAGCTCGCGTTTTTCGGCCGGGTTCGCGCCGGGTATGTGGCGCGTTCGCAGAAATACCCTGCGCGTTTTGTGCGGATCGATGGTGAAGGAGAAAAACATGAAATCTGGCAGCGAATCGACACCGTGCTCGCCCACCTTGCGATCGACCACCACACATGAGCGCAGGATTTCTGCACCGATGAAAAGCTCGCCCGGCTATGAGGTGTCCAAGCTTGTCTTCGACACAATATTTGGCACGGTGCTCTTTCTACTGAGCGTGCCATTCATTTTGATACTCGCTTTGGCGATACGAATCGAGACGCCAGGTTCGCCGTTTTTCTTTCAAACTCGACTCGGGCGCCACGGTAAACCGTTTCGCATCTTCAAACTGCGGGGGATGTATATCGATTCCCGGAAACGTTTTCCGCAGCTTTATGATTATTCAGACCAGAAGGATCTCACCTTCCACTTCCATTACGAAAAAGACCCGCGGGTCACGAAAGTCGGCAACTTCATCCGCCGAACCAGCCTGGATGAGTTGCCCAATTTTTGGAACGTCATGCTGGGCGACATGTCGTTGGTCGGGCCACGGCCCGAGATTCCTGATGTTCTGGCCCTCTACGGAAAATTCCGCGACGACTACGTTTCCGTGAAGCCGGGCGTGACTTGCACTTCCAAATGCACTGGCCGGGATTCCCTGACAAAACAACAAACCGTGGACATGGATCTGCAATACATCCGCGAGCGAAGCTTTGGCAAGGATCTGTCGCTGATTTGGCGCACCTTCAAGAGCGTGGTGCTTCGGCGCGACGTTTATTGATGGTCACAACGCCGGCTGAGCGAGGTCGATGAAATGCGTGTCCTGATTTTGGGCGGCTCCGGCTTTCTAGGCTCGCACGTTGTGGACCGCTTTGTCAGCGAAGGTGCCAAGGTCACGGTGTTCGACCGCAATCTTGAGCGCTACCGAGCGCCTAAGGTCGGTGTGCAATTCGTTGTCGGCGATTTGGGCAACTACGGTTCAGTCGACGAAGCGGTTGCCGCAGGCTTCGACGCCGTGATTCACCTTGTCAGCACCACCACGCCGCGCACCTCCAACGAGTCTCCCGAATTTGATATTCAGACCAACGTGATTGGCACGGTCAATCTGCTCAACAGTTGCGTGAAGCACCACGTCGGCAAGTTCGTTTTTCTGTCGTCAGGCGGCACGGTCTACGGCGACATCGGCGACGCTGTAACCGTCAACGAAACCCATCCCACGCGCCCGATCTCGTCCTATGGAATCTCGAAGTTGAGTATCGAAAGCTACTTGCACATGTACCAGCGGCTGTACAAGCTCAACTACGTAGCGCTGCGCTTGTCGAACCCCTACGGCGAGCGCCAGGAGCCGAAGAACAGCCTGGGCGCGCTGACGATCTTCCTCAACCGCATGCTCAGCGGACAGCACATCGAGGTCTGGGGCGACGGCACCGTGACGCGCGACTTCATCTACGCCGGCGACGTGGCCAACGCCATCTACCTGTCGACCATCAACTCCATCGGCGGCGTGTACAACGTCGGCTCGGGCGAAGGCATGTCGATCCGCGGCCTGCTCGATGCGCTGAAGACCTCGACCAAGATCACGCCGCGCGTGATCTGGCTCTCTGGTCGCCCTTTCGACGTGCCTCGCATCGTGCTCGACTGCAACAAGTTCCGCAACGCGGTCGGCTGGCGGCCCGAGGTGTCTCTGCACGACGGCATCGAGATCACGGCCGAGTGGCTGCGCGCGACGTTTCATTGACGCGCGTGATGCCTGCAAATTGGGGGCGTGTTAGAGGCCAGTTGGTCGCTGCGCTGGTCGCAGCTACCTTCTTCGCTGCCAGGGCGTTGCCCTTGGGCTTGCGTGCCGTATTGATTTTTTCTCTCGCTCGCATCACCGACAGTGAAACCTTTTCTAAGATCGCGTCGTCCTTTGCGGTTGTCGAGACCTTTAGATACCTGTTTGATTGGGGTCAGGACACACTCTCCGTCAAACTGCTTTCGCGGTCCGGACTGCTATGGCTGCGAGCGCTTCGCCTCTGCGCCTCACTTAAAGTGCTCAGTTGGGCGGTGGGGCTGGGGATCAACTTCATTCTGGTTCACCAATTTCTTTTGCCGAACGATGCGTCCATGGCGCTGATGATCGCGGCACTCGGGGTGTGCCCGTTGTTCTGGAATCTCCCAATCAACGTCATGCAGGCCAGAGGCGTGCTCCGCGCAAATGCCGCAAAAATCTGGTTGCTTGCGCTGGTGCTTTTCGTTTGTGCTCTCGTATCCGCTGCGGCGGAGGCTGTGCCGACCGTCCTGTTGGGATATGTCGCGATCGAGTATGTTGGGCTGGTTCTGCTTGCACTGATCGCATGGCGTTCGCAGACGTTTTCCCCAAAGCAATGGGCACTCTCAAAGCGATTTACGCGCCGCCAGATCGAAGCCTACGGTCACCGTGGTGGGACTGTCGTGGTGGGACAGATGGCCGCCTTGTTCTACGGGAAATTCGATGTTTTGCTGGTGATCAATTTCGCCACCCCGGCGACTGTGGCCAGCTACCTGTTTGCGCAGCGCATCGTTGACCTCGCCGGATTTCTTTCGGGAGGTGTCAGTTCGGTGATGTACTCGACCATGGTCAGAATCGCATCGACCGACCGCGTGCGCTGGCAGTTGTCTGCTAGACGCTGGGCGGTCCTATTCGGAATCATCGCGGTGACCATCGGCCTGGCGTTCTGGGTTGCAATCCCGTTGATCGTGGTTCGGTTCTTCGCGAACATGAACGACGCGCGGCAGTACATCGTGCTGTTCGGGCTGGTTGCGCTCTTTGCGGTAGCGAACCAATTTTCGAGCGGATTACTGAATGCAGTGGGACGCTTCGGGGTGATTGCTCGGCTGAACATCTTCAATCTTTGCGTGCTCGTCTCGCTGGGAACGTTTGCGTTCTTCTATTTCGGTGTCACCACGATGATCGGTGTTATCGCAGCCGTCTACGCTGTCTCGGCCGTCATCCAATTTCAACTCGTACGTAAGTCGATTGCTTCAGCGAACCCATGAAGAACGAAAAAATGAATAGCGTGCGACGCAGAGCCGAGCAGTTGTGGGTGGAACTTAGTGTCCAGTTCATGCGTGCGCTGGGCATTACCACTAGGACTATCTGGATCAGCGCGCCTTTGTGCAACGGTGACGCGCCCTCGGACATAGCTGTGCGCGCTCCGCTGAGGGTTCCACTGAGTAACAGACTCGACTACATCCAGAGATGGTCTCCACAATATGACCACTGGTTGCCGATCCTTATGCGTATTGTCGGTGCAGCCAGCCCCGACGAGACGATCATCGACATCGGTGCAAACGTTGGCGATACCGTCATCGCTGGTCGACTGGCGGGATGTGAGGCCCATATGGTCGGGATCGAGGCTTCGCCTTTGTTTGCCGGACTGTTCAAGGAGAACATCAAGCGCAACGAACATCTATCCGGGACGACGAATCTAGTGGAGGCCCTTGTTATCGGTCGATCAAAACATGTCAAATTTGAGATGCATCGTGGCGGTACGGGCAAGACCGAGGCTCGGGCCCAGCCTACCGAGAGCGAGATCTCGATTGACAGGCCTCTTGCCGGAGCTGCAACCCTGACAGTCAAGACTGTCTGTCTCGACGATTTGCAAATCAAAAAGTGTTCGCTTCTGAAGATTGATACGGATGGTTTTGACGCCCACATTTTGGACGGGGGGATGGACTGGATCGCGACCGCACGGCCAATTGTCTGGGCTGAAGCGGAGGTGACGTCGCTGGAGACGGTTGCCTTATGGCGCAACGTGCTCGAGGCAATTCACTCACGCAAGTATGAGAAAGTAATGGTCTTCGACAACGAGGGCGCGCTGTGTTTCAGCGGTCGGTTTGACCAGACCGCGATTGCCATGGCCGTCGATCTCATCGATTACTCGTACCGCGAAATGCAAAATTTCTTGGCCACTCGCCGGCTCAAAAAGCCGGTTCACTACTTTGATATCGCATTGTTCCCAGCGTCCCGCGTTGCCCTTTGGGAAGAGTTTGATCGACATGTCAGGAAATCAGATCTCGTTGGCAACGAAGTGACCTCGACCACAAAGGCGGCGGCGGGCAGCGCTGTTCTTTGCTGGAGCCCAGCCGCAAAGCTGTGGAAGAGCCTTTATCCTCATTTTGGGATACAAGTGCGATGAAAGTGCTCATCACAGGCGGTGCCGGTTTCATCGGCTCCCGCCTTGCCGCCAAACTGGCCGCGCAGAACGCACAGGTCACCGTCCTGGACAACCTGAGCCCGCAAATCCACGGTGCAGGAGCGGTGTTCCCGGCGACTCTCACTGAGGTAGCGCGCTGCATCCACGCCAATGTGTGTGACCGCGTTGCGCTAGCCAGCGCGCTTGAAGGTCAGGAATGCGTTGTTCACCTCGCTGCTGAGACGGGGACCGGGCAATCCATGTATGCCATCGAACAGTACGCCCAGGTCAACCTCGGCGGCACGTCCTTGTTGATGGACGTGATCGTGAACCAGCGCTCGTCGGTGTTGCTTAAGGTGGTGGTCGCGTCGTCACGGGCTGTCTATGGCGAAGGCAAATATCGTTGTGCCGAGCATGGTGTCGTGTTCCCTGCGGCCCGCACGGCGAGCGCCATGGGTGCTGGGCAGTTCGAGCCGGTGTGTCCGCTCTGCAACAAGATCGTCAGCGCGCTGCTGACCAGCGAAGAGACGCCGTTCGCGCCGTCGTCCTTCTATGGCCTGACCAAGCAGGTGCAGGAACAGATGGTGCTGATGTTCGGCAGCACCCTCGGTCTCGACGCGTTTGCGCTGCGCTACCAGAACGTCTACGGTCCAGGGCAGAGCCTGACGAATCCCTACACCGGCCTGCTGGCCGTGTTTTCGAATCTCGTGCGCGAAGGCAAGGCGCTGAGCATTTTCGAAGACGGCCACGAGAGCCGCGACTTCGTATACGTGGACGACGTGGTCGATGCCACAGCGACTTGCCTCGACCCCTCGGTGCACGGCGTGCACGCGCTTAACGTGGGCTCGGGCGTGCGCACCAGCGTGCTCGAAGTAGCCCATGCGGTGCGCAGTTACTTCAAAGCCGACGTGTCGGTGCGGGTGACCGGCGCGTACCGGGTCGGCGATATCCGACACAACGCGGCTGACATCTCGCGCATTTCCGCACTGACGGGCTTTGCTCCGAAGTGGGTCTTTGCCCAGGGCCTGAATCAGTTCCTCGCCTGGGCCCAGACGCACGAGGCGTCCGATGTCGGCTTCGAACGCTCGCTGCAAGAGCTCAAGGAGCGTGGCCTGATGGGGGCGGCCCGGCCCTGATGCGAGGCTCTGGGCACAAGGAGCGGCTCGCCTGCCTGGTGGTTGCGCACAACCTCGGCGACGCTGTCATCCAGAGCGGTTTTTTGCGCCAGCTCGCGGGACGCGGGTATGCCGACGCTTACCTTGTCTGGACACGTCCGCAGGTCGCTTTCCTGTTCGCAGAGATCCCAGGCTGCGAGGTGGTCTGCTCGCAATTTCCCGTGGGCACGGCCAAGCAGATGGGCGGGGCTGCGGTGTTCACCTTCCTCAAGGCGGCCTGGCAGGTGCGGCGCCGCCGGCCCAGTGTCAGCATCGACCTGATCGGCGACCTTCGCGACCGGATGTTCGCGCGCCTCGCTGGCACGCCACGACATTTGCACATCGGTTGGGCCGAAGGGCACCCTTTCAATCGGCTCATCCGCAACCCACTGGGTGTGGGCCGGCCCTTCGTGACAGTGCCGACCGGGCTGCGCAACATCTATGCCGCTTACGAGTTCATGCTCCACAGGCTTGCGCCGCCATATGAAGGTGGCAGACCCCCAGTGGCGCCGTCCGCTGCCGGCTTGGTGCGGGCTGCTCGTGCACTGCGGGTCGGACTACACCCGTTCGCATCGCAGGCTTGCAAGCTGTGGCCGGCTGCGAACTGGCAGCGGTTGACGCGCGACCTGCTTGCAGGCGGTGCCGAGGTCTTCGCGTTCGGGGCACCTTCCGAAGCGCGCGCGTTGCAGGCCCTGCTCGGCCAGTTCGGGGAACGTGTGCGCCTAGTGACCGGCAGCATCGTCGACTTCGCGAGCGAAACGGCCGGCCTCGACGTGCTGGTGGGGCTCGACAGCTTTTCGGTTCACATGGCGCAGCGCCAAGGCGTGCGCACCGTCGTGATCAACGCAGGTAACCCGGCGGACCTGTGGGCGCCGCCACTCGGGGCCGTCATGGCCAGCTCAGGTGGTTGCGCTCGTTACCCTTGCTACAACGTGCCCTTGTGCGAAGGCACGGCCGACGAGTTCGCGTGTGTCAAGTCTGTAGAGGAGGGCCGCGTGCTGCGCGCCGTGAGCCTCACAGCTGGTACCGCCGAGACCCGAACCTGATTCATCAATGTCGCCCATGACCTTCTTTTGCCCTGCGCCGGCCGACCCGGCAGCTGCGGCTGCGCGCCTGCGCGGCAACAATTTCGATGCGTTGCGCCTCGTCTTTGCGTCCATGGTGGTTGTGTTCCACGCCGGCATTCTTTCCCAGGCTGCGTCGCTGTCGTGGCTGCACCGCTACGTGTCGTCGACCTTCGCTGTGCAGGCCTTCTTCGTGGTCAGCGGCTTTCTTGTGACCATGAGCTTCGAGAATTCTTCGTCGTGGCGCTCGTACGCCGGGAAGCGGCTGCGCCGCATTGCACCGGCATATGTGGCCGTGGTGGTGGGCGCGGCGCTGTTGCTATCGCTGGTGTCGACCTTACCCGCTTCGGATTATTTCAGCCACCGCGATTTCTGGCGCTACCTTGGGTTCAATCTGGTGTTGTCGAACTTTTCAGCGCCGAGTTTGCCGGGTGTGTTCGCGGGCAACACCGAAGCGGCAGTGAACGGGTCGCTGTGGACGATCAAGGTCGAAGTGGCGTTCTATACATTCGTGCCGTTCATGGTGTGGGCCATCCGTCGTTTTGGCGCGGCGCGGATACTGGGGACCGTGTTCTGCGTTTCGCTCGCGTGGAAGGTCGGCTTCGGGATGCTAGCGCTTGCCCCAGGCGGCGAGATCTACGCGAAGTTCGCCAAGCAGTTGCCGGGGCAACTGGCCTTTTTTGCCGGCGGTGCCTGGGCCTACTATCGCACCCGTTCCGGCCATCTGCCGCGCGGGTCTTGGGCGCTGATCGGGCTCCTGACTTACGCGGTAAGCGACGGGCTCCTTTACGACCTGCTGGCGCCAGCGGCGGTCACGGCGGTTGTGTATTGGGCCGCCGTGGCTGGGCCACGCTTGCCAGCTTCGGGCAAGTACGGAGACTTCTCCTACGGCGTCTATCTGTACCATTTTCCGATGGTGCAGACCTTCATCGCCTTGGGCTTCTTTGGCACCGCACCGCACCTGTCCGCGTTCGTAGTGTTCATGCTGGCTTGTCTGATGGGCGTGGCGTCGTGGTTTCTGATTGAGAAACCTTCCCTGAAAAACAAACCAGCTATATCAGTGTTGATTGATTCCTGACGATTGAAGATGAGTATGAGCAGGCGATTGTTAAAAGTTCACTAGGTGAGATTTGCACTACTTAACTGTTTTTGTGCTTTGTCTTCAGATGCTGGGGACATATATTATTTGGCCAAGTCGGTGGAACATTCCTGCACACTTGGCTTTGGGGTTTTGTGTCACTGCCTATATTGTTCCTGGATTAATGACGAACGTTTGGGATTTGTTCGATGAGCGCACAAATGATCTTTATTTTTACATCAATCTCGTCGGTGCCACAATGGTTGTAGCTGGATTGGTGGTGGGTTCCAGAATAATAATTTTTAAAGGGCTGGATCGCTCCTGGCGTCGATTGTATTCGTCTGCATCAATTCGTATGGCTAGTATAAGAAGAGCCGAGACTGTGGGCCTGATGGCAGTTATTGGAATGATGGCTGCCTATCTAATAATGGGATTCATTCCGATGTTTGCGGAAGATCCCTTTGCGGCAAAACAATTTAAAAATCAATACTTCGAGCCCTATTACCGAGCAGCATATCTCTTTCGAGGCAGTTTTTCTTCGTTGCTTGTTGCAATACCTCTTCTTTTTACTATCTGGTGGATCGCAAGGCGACCGAAGCCCCTGCTGATCGCGATATCTGCGGTAGTGTTGATAACAATTTCCCTCGCTCGGCAGTCTTCGGCGATGGGGGTAATTACATTTATTGGGTTAGTTGCGGCGCGAACGCGTCTAGGCAGTCGATGGTATTTGATACTAACCGCAATAATATTTCCTCTTGGAAGCGCCGGATATCTCCTACTTGGTCTAATTCTTGGTGTTGAGAGCCTCACCTCAATTTATTCTCTCGACTCAATCGCTGATATTATTGCTTCCGGTGCCCCAGACATATATGATATGTTGACATTTTTGAACGGGTTCCAGGATTTGAACAATTTCACGTACGGACGAACATTCTTCGGGGGTCTGATTCCTGGAAATTATATGTGGAATCCGAGTGTTTGGTCAATTACATATGACAATCTAGGGTCAGACATATCTGAGATGATAACTGGAGGTCTTCGGTTTACAACCGCGTTATGGGGGTACTGTAATTTCGGATGGATCGGAGTTGTGATTGTTTCGTTTTTGTCGGGGCTGATAAATGGCTCACTAGTTAGATCTCTAAAATCAATGCCAATGGATCAATCGTTGATGGCTTCGGCCCTTGTTATAACGATTTACATGACGCTCGGAAAGCAACTGACAGAGTTTTATTTTTTTAGCATTCACAACATTCCGGCAATGTTATGTTCTCTTTATATCGCCTTCGGCCTGACGAATGCCCGGCATAGAAGGTTGATTGCCCCTCCAACGGAGCAGACTACGTTATGAGAGCTGCAGAAACGGGTACCCAGACCGACTTTCTCCTCATCGGTGGAGGCTTCTTTGGCTACGCGACAGAAATCGCGGCCACCCTCAAGCGGCGCGGCCGCCAAGTGATCACCTTCGAAGACCGCCCATCGCTGGACAGTCTCACAAAGGCGCTGATTCGCCTTGCACCCACGCTCGTTGCGCGGAAGACTGAAGCCTATTTCGATTCGATCATTGAAACGGTCCGTCATCTTCCGATTCGGGACGTGCTGGTCGTCAAAGGTGAGTCGTTGTCGCCTGCGGCTATCAAGCGGTTGCGGCTCGCTCTTCCGGATGCGCGTTTTACGCTTTACCTCTGGGATAGCTTCCTCAACCTTCCGAAAGACAGCCCCGAAAAGGTCGGCTTATTCGACGAGGCCTACACGTTCGACCCGCTCGATTCGGCGGCTGACTCCCGGCTGAGCTACCGGCCCTTGTTTTTCCTCGACGAGTACGCGCATCTGCCCGACGTTCAAAAAGACATCGATGTTTTGTTCATTGGCACCGTGCATTCCGACAGGTACGCCGTGCTGCGGAGGCTTGAGCGGGCTTTGCCCCCCGGAGTTCGGTTCAAGAAGGTGTTGTATTTCGCTTCGCGCTACGTGTACTGGGGTCGCCGTGTGTTCGATCCTTCGTTTTGGAGGGCAAGCCGCGACGAATTCATTTTCAAGCCGCTGGGAAAAGACGAAATCCAGGCGTTGATCGCGCGCGCGAGTGTTGTCGTCGATGTGGAACGGCCCGTGCAGTCGGGCTTGACGATGCGCACAATGGAGATGTTCGGTGCTGGCAAGAAACTCATCACCACCAACTCTCGTGTGGCTGAAGCAGATTTCTATCGATCTAACAACATCGCAATCATCGACAGAGGGCACCCCGTTTTCCCGGTGGGGTTCTTCAAGACCTGCTACGAGCAACCCACGCCTTCTTTGCTCCGTCGGCACAGTCTATCGGGTTGGCTTGAGGAATTGCTGGAAGGGCGCATCGACTCGGCGACGCCGGAGTCTGCAAAAGGCCCGAGCGCAAAAGATCGGTAGCGTTTTCCAGTTCAGAACCCCATCTCCTTTTCGATCAGCCGGCCCCAGGTGTGTCAGATGAAGATGTGTGGTTCCGGAATGCGCGCTGTGGTCGGGCTCGGCACGATCACCGCATGGCGGCACAGGCTGGCCGACTTGCCACCGCCGAGCCCGAGCAGCCCGATGGTGGTGACGCCCATCGCATAGGCGGCCTTCACGGCGCGCATCACGTTCTCGGAGTTCCCCGAGGTTGACATCTCGATCAGGTAATCGCTCGCTCGCCCCAGGCCACGCACCCTGCGTTCGAAGACCTATTTGAACCCGCAGTCAATGCCGATGCAGGTGAGCGCGGAGCTGTCGCTAAAAAGGGCCAAGCCGGCCAACGGCGCGCGGTCGCGGATGAAACGGCGGGTCAATTCCGTCGCGATGTGCTGGCTGTCGGCGGCCGAACCGCAGTCGCCGCAAAGCATGATCTTGCCGCCGCCTTTCAGGTTGTCTGCCAGCACGGCGCTGATGGTGTCGACCGATGACTTCAGCTGGCCACCCGAGTTCGACACCAACAGCTCGAAACGCGACGATTGCGCTTGTCAACGTCAATTGAATCAATGACTTAGCGCAGTCGTCTGGAAATTGCGTAGTGGCAAGGATGTTCGGTTAAAGTGCTGGCAACGCCCATGAGCATTGGATACACTCATGCCCATGTTCCTAAAGCCCACCCGCTCCGGCGGTCATACCTACTTGCAGCTGGTGGAGTCCTACCGCAACGACGCCGGCGTTCCGCGCCAGCGCACCATCGCCACCTTGGGTCGGCTT
>JANYJJ010000151.1 GCA_025358485.1 Burkholderiales bacterium
TCTCGCCGAAGTAGTCGCCGACGTTGTAGGTGCCGTAGGTGATTTCGCGGTCTGCACTGGCGTTGCCGTTGCCTTTGCCGTTTTCAGTGTCGGCGTTGTTGCTTCCATAAACGCGCACGCGACCAGACAAGATGATGAACAGCGTGTCGCCCAACTCGCCTTCTTCAATCAGGCACTGACCTTTGCGGTAGCGCTTGAGTTCGCCGCGTTGGGCCAACACGCGCAGCGGTTCAGGCAGTTGGGCCAATGCAACTTCGGCGGTGGATGCACCTGGCTTCTTGCTGAGGTCAGCGGGCGCCTTGGGTTGGGGCAGGTCGGCAAACGTCGGCAGCATGCATCGCGGGGCCCGCCCTCAAATGAGCGATGGCACGCGGGTGCATGCTATCCGCGTGGCGTGCGTTCTGCATGACTACTGCATGTCGACCGCATGACGATTTGATGGCTTCAAGCCGTCGCAGTCACGCAGTCACTCCACGCCGTGTAGCGCGCTTCCGAGCTGCTGCGCAGCGCGCCCATCATGGGCGGCAGCACGGCCACTTGCTGCACCAAAGCGCGGATGCTGGGCGCGCCGGTTTTCATGCGGATGGTGCCGATCTGCGTGCGCACGGTGGCGATCTTCACGCCCACTTGCGCAGCAATTTCTGTGGGCGGTTTGCCGTGGCACAAACCGGCCAGCACACGCGTTTCGGCCAGCGTCAAACCGTGGCTTGACGCAAAGCCTTGCACCGACAAACCTTCACACGCTTGACGTTTGCCCAGCATCAACAAAGTCACCGGCCCGCTGCCGTCGTCGGGCACTGCCAGCGGCACCACCGACACGCTGGCGCGGTGCGCGCCTTCTCCCATGTTCAGCAGTTTGCGCAGGCCGCGTTGTGTGGCGGCGCGCAGCGCGTTGGCCAGCGGCGAGACGTCTTTGCTGCAACGCGCGCGCACTTGACGGCCCACCAATTGCAGCGGGTGGCTGGCGTCTAACTCGGCGCGCCCTGCATGGTTGACGTGCAAGATTTGGTCTTCACCGGACAGCAGCAACATGCCGTAGTCCACCTCGTCGAGCATGGCCGCCATCCAACGCACCGAGCTGGCCTGCTCTGTGCGGCGTTCAGGGCCGCTGTAGGGTGCGCCTTCGCGCAATGACGCTTGACGTGATGCGTTGGCGGTGCCAGAAATGGCGTTTGCGAAATTCAGTTCAGACGCATAAAACATGAAGTTTCTCCTTGACCCAGACCATCCCGCCGTGGGGTGATTCATGTGACCAAGGGTAAAAAAGGCGCCGTGTTTCAGGTGGTGAATAAGGAGGGTTGGATTTGTGATTTATTTACATTGGCCGAAGCGCGGATGGAACTCGGCGAGGACCCCAGCACGGTGTCTGAAAACAAACTTCTCCCGTTCGCCCTGAGGTATCGAAGGGCTCGCGCAAGGCTTCGATACCTCAGCCCGAACGGAGTTGGGTTGTGGGCTCACCTCACCCCAACACCTTCACCAACCAAGCATTCCAATCCGCCACCTCTTGCGCGCACACCGAGTGCGGCATGGCGTAGTCGTGCCACTCCACGTCGTAGCCCAACGCGACCAAGGCATCGCGTGAATCGGTGGCCCGGGCCAGAGCAATCACCGGGTCTTGACGGCCGTGCACCAAAAAGATGGGCGTGTTTGCGTTGGCGGCACTGCGCTCGGCGGCCGTGTGCGCAGCCAGCGGCAGGTAGCCCGACAGGCCCACCAGCCCGGCCAACTTGTCGGCGTGGCGCAGGCCCGTCATCAGCGTCATGGCACAGCCTTGTGAAAACCCGGCCAGCACGATGCGCGACGCCGGGATGCCGCTGGCCACTTGCGCGGCGATCACTTGTTCCACCGCGCGTTGCGATTCGCGCAGGCCCGCTTCGTCTTCTTTCTTCTTCCCGCCGGGTGTGAGCTCGGCACCGTAGATGTCGTACCAAGCGCGCATCTCGTGGCCACCGTTGACGGTGACGGGCCGGATGGGTGCATGCGGAAACACAAATCGCACCGCGCCAATGGCGCTGAGGTTCAGCTCTTGCGCGATGGGCACAAAGTCATTCCCGTCGGCCCCCAAGCCGTGCAGCACGATGATGGCGGCGGTGGGGTTGGGGGCGGTTTCGATTTGAATGGTGTCGAGGGTCATGGGCTTGATCCGGTCAGATTGAATTCGAAAGAGTGGATGCGACTTCGAGACTTCAGTCCGAGCGCACTGAAGGCGTGGCTCGGAAACCAGCTCAAAGCACAAAGTCGTATTCAATCACCAGCGGCGCGTGGTCGCTGAAGCGTTGGTCTAGGTAGATGTGTTCTTTGCGGGCGGTTGCTGCGATGCCCGGTGTGGCCAGGTGGTAGTCGATGCGCCAACCGACGTTGTTGGCCCAGGCCTGGCCGCGGGCGCTCCACCAGGTGTATTGGTCGGGGTGGGGGTTGAGGGTGCGGAACACATCGACCAGGCCAATGTCCGTCAGCAGCGCGCTCATCCAGGCGCGTTCTTCGGGCGTGAAGCCGCTGTTTTTTTGGTTGCTTTTCCAATTGCGCAGATCGATTTCTTGGTGTGCGATGTTGATGTCGCCGACCAAAATGAATTCACGTTTGGCCTTTAGTTTTTTAAGGTGCGGGGCCATCAGCGCCAACCAACGGAACTTGGCCAACTGGCGTTCTTCGCCGCTGGAGCCGCTGGGAAAGTAGCTGCTGATGAGGCTGAGTTTTCGATCCGGTGTGTCGAAGCGCGCTTCCACGTATCGGCCTTCGGCGTCGAACTCGGGGTTGCCAATTCCGGTGATCACCGCAGTCGGCTCACGCTTGCTGTACAGGCCCACGCCCGAGTAGCCCTTCTTGTCGGCGTAGTGAAAATGGCCCTTCATACCAGCCACGGTTTCGAAGCGGCCGAGCACCGTGTCGGCCTGGGCTTTGAGCTCTTGCACCCCCATACAATCTGCGCCGATGCCCTCGGCCCAGGCCTCAAAACCTTTGGTGGCGGCCGAGCGAATGCCGTTCAAATTCAACGTGACGAAGCGAAACACAGCATGTCCTTGGTTAAGTTGACAACAGCGGTGACAACGGCGGTGGCAACGGCGGTGGCAACATCAAACAGCACGGATCTGAAAACCGACGAACTGGCGCTTGAATTCGTCAAGTTCTCGGTCGAAGCGGGGGTGCTGCGCTTTGGTGAATTCAAGACCAAAGCGGGCCGTTTGTCGCCCTACTTTTTCAACTCTGGCCTGTTCGATGACGGCGCCAAATTGGGCCGCTTGGGCGAATTTTATGCGCGCCGTTTGCTGGCCAGCGGCATTGGTTTTGACATGCTGTTTGGCCCTGCTTACAAAGGGATCACGTTGGCATCGGCCACGGCTGTGGCGCTGGCACGCCTGGGGCACAACACGCC
>JANYJJ010000084.1 GCA_025358485.1 Burkholderiales bacterium
CTCACGGCGCCGGCCCGCCCGGTCAGGCCTTGTGACCGAGTTCGGCGCAGCTGCGCAGGTTGGCTTCGCTGGGCGGATCGATGTGGGCGATGTTGAAGACGTCGTCGTCGCCCTTCATGGCGCCGGCCGACTTGGACTCCACGATGATCACCGACTGCACCGACTGGTGGTCGCACTTGCGGTAGAACTGGTCGCCCTTGTACCAGTTGTATTTGAGCTGGCGCAGGGCAATGCTCACGGGGATGGAGTCGGTTGATTTGGAGTTGATCACCGCTTGCAACACGCTGCGCACACCGGCATAGCCCAACGCGCCGTAGTCAGACGGCACCGCGCCGCCGTGGGCTTTGCGGAACTTGTCGTTGAAGGCTTTGGCGGCAGGAATTTTGTCTTCCATGCCCCAGTAGTAAGACGTGCCGCCCAAGATGCCTTCGAAGGCTTCTGCGCCACCGGCTTGGCGCGAGGTGTACAGCAACACGGGCGCGATCACCTTGGTGTTGGCTTTCAAGCCGAAGTCGGTCACTTGCTTGGCTGAGTTGACCAGGTCGCGGCCAAAGTTGCACAGCACCAGCACGTCGGGTTTCAGCGCTTGAATGCGCGGTAAAAACGCTGAGTAGTCGGCCACGCCGAGCGGGTGTCGAATGTCGGCCAATGTCGTGGCACCCATAGGCGCACCTGCGCGCTGGAAGCCGCGCACCATTTCGTGGCCATAGGCGTAGTCGGCAGTGAGGTAGACAATTTTCTTGCCGAATTTGGGGAAGGCATAGCGCGCCACGGCCCCGGCTGTGAGGTGCGGGTTCAGCGCTTCGTGGAAGGTGTACAGGCTCCAGTCTTTGGCCTCGTTGATGGCGTCAGATTGGCTGATGGAATTGAAGATGATTTTGCGGTCACGCGCCACGGCATTGATTGACAACTGCGTGGCGGCCGACAGCGAGCCGACGATGAAATTGACCTTGTCTTTTTCAATCAATTCCAGCGTGCGCGTGGCGGCCTCACCGGGGTTGAGCTTGTCGTCACGCACCAGCAGTTCGGCTTTTCGGCCACCAAAACCACCGGCGTCGTTGAAGTCTTGAATGGCGATTTCAGCGGCGCGAACCTGGTCTTGCGCCTCGGCCGAAAACGCACCGGTCAGCGGCACCGGGAAGCCAATCTTGATCGGTGCGCCTTGCGCTTTGACGATGTTGAACAAGAACGGCGACGCGGCCACGGCGCTGCCGACCGTGAGGATGCGGCGACGGCGTGGGCTGAATAAATTTAGGGTCATTTTTTGTCTCCAGGGTTAAACAGAAGGGGCGGTTGAATTCAGTGAGGCAGGGCTTCGGTAGGTTTTGTTGCGTGTCGTGATGCGGCGCTGATTTGCAAGGCACCGACATCGACTGCGGTGTCGCGCAACACTTCATCGGCGTCTCGTTGCGCGGGAACGGCATTGACCTGCGATTCCAGGTAAGCCCCCAAGTCGCGTGCGCGTTGCACCACCGCCCGGCCTGCTGGCAGGCGCGTGGATTCATAGTTTTTGAACGCCGCTGCGGTGGCCCCGAAGGCGCGAATGCTGTCGCTCAGCGCCATCGCGTCTTCGGCCGCTTTCGTCACGCCCATGCCCACGTGAGGGCGTGCCACGAAGGCCGCGTCGCCCATCAAAGCGACGCGGTCAAACGCCAAATGGGTGGAAGTGACGTCGAAGATGGGTTGCACAAAAGGCTGGGCCGTGCAGTCGATGATCTCGGCGAATTGAGGCGCGAGCAATTTGCGTGCAGCTTCTCGCATTGCACGCACGTGGTCAGCGCGCATGCGGTTCGGCGCAATGCCCAGCGGGTGGTGAACGCCGTCGTCGTCGGTCAACAAATCTTGCAGCACTTCAGGGGCGGCGGGGCGGTACCAAACGAAGTTCCAACGGCGCTGACCGCGCACGGTGGTGTTGTTCAATCCGGCCACCGGGTAGCCGATCAACTGCTCACCGGCAGGCAAGCCAAAACCAAAACGATCGAACACGGTGCTCAAAGTGTGAGCCGACAAAACCGCTTCATCACACACACCGCGCCACGCGACATAGCCCGCGTATTGCGGCACGGCCGCTGGTGCCAATTGCCCGCGAATGGCAGAGCGCAGGCCGTCTGAGGCAATCAGCAAATCGCCTTGCAGTGAATCGCCTCGCAGCGCACTCCCTTGCCGCGAGAGACCGCAGTCCAGCTCAAGGTTCACACCTTCAGCACTTTGGGTGACTCGCTGGGCCGTTGCACCGGCATGCACGCGCTCAGCAGGAAAGGCTTGGCTCAACAAAGCGTACAAGCGGCTCCATGAGGTGAGCACCTGCGGCATGTGCGCTCGCGCGGCCTCAGTGCCATCGGCATTCAGCGCCACGCGTGACTCCACATGCACGCCCAGCGCTGCGTTCATGTCGGCACCTGCGCGCGCCAACGCAACGCTCAGCGCCGCATGCGTGACGATGCCGGCGCCACGCCCGTCGAGTGAGCCCTGTGCCTTCTCAATCACCTGCACGTCGTGACCGTCGCGCAGCAACATGTTGGCGGCCAACAGGCCGCCCAAGGATGCGCCGACGATGAGGATGCGTGCCATCTGTACGCGCTTTACAGACCGGCCGCCAGGCGCGCAGTCTGCTCCGCCGCCGGGTAATTCAGTTCTATCTTGACGCCGCTGGGGTCGTGCAAAAACAGTTGATGTAAGCCTATGGACGGCACCGTGCGTTCTTCAAACTCAATTTGGTTCTTTGCAAAGTGCGCCAGCATCGCAACCAGCCCGTCGGCGAAAAACGCGATGTGATCGACGGCCCCCGTGCCTTTGATGCCGTTCTTTACATCACCCAAATACTCTTGCAGCCCGACGGTGTCGGAGCCGTCCAAATAGATGACGTGCACCACCGCATTCGCCACCATGGCGTGATCGCCGCGGTACATCCACAGGCCCGGGAATGGGAAGGCAGGGCGTGGGCCGACGGTCAGGCCCAACACGTCGGCGTAAAAGCGGCGCGTGGCTTGAAGATCGGTGGTGCGTATGGTGAAGTGATTGAGCGTGAGTGCCATGTCATCGTCCCTTCAAAAGTTTGACGGTGGGTTTGACGGCGGGCGCTTTTGCAGACGCTGCATACAACACAGCTTTGGCCGACACTAAGTAGCCCTGAACCCGGTCGGTGATGTAAGTGTCGTCGTGTTCGGCGGCTTCTGCGCCATGAACTTCTTGCTCGTAAACCGAACGGCGCAGGCCCATGTAGAAGATGCCGCCGTGCAAGCCCATCAAAAATTCAAGTTCGCGCGCGCTGGGTTTGGCGCGGCTGACCACGCCGCAGTGGCGGCGCGTTTCGCGGATCAGGCGCGGGAACAAGCGCTCGCGCAGCAGCACGAAAAATCGGTCGGGAATCAAGCGGTCGCTCAAGCCCGAAAACACCAAGATGCGCACACCAAGTTCACCCGCTTTTACTGCGACTACGCACGGGCCATCTTCGCGCGCGAGTTCGTGCGCATCTTGGTGTTTTCGGGCTTGAGCGACCGCTTGATTCCCGACCGATTTTTCGTGCTGCTGCGCGAGCGCTTGTTCCCGCGCCTGATCCGCGAAACGCGCC
>JANYJJ010000111.1 GCA_025358485.1 Burkholderiales bacterium
CCATCGACAGCGAACACTCGGCCATCTTTCAATGCCTGCCCGAAGACCGCAGTACGTGGGGCGCTCGCATCGACCACATCTTGCTCACCGCGTCGGGTGGCCCGTTTCGCGCACGTGACCCTTCAACGCTGCACACGGTCACCCCTGACGAGGCCTGCGCGCACCCGACTTGGGTCATGGGCCGCAAAATCTCGGTCGACTCGGCCACCATGATGAACAAGGCGCTTGAGGTCATCGAAGCGCGCTGGTTGTTTGAGCTCCATCCCGTGCAAATCCGCGTCGTCATCCATCCGCAAAGCATCATCCATTCGATGGTGGTGTGCCGCGACCACTCCGTGCTGGCGCAGTTGGGCACGCCCGACATGCGCGTGCCGATAGCCTACGGTTTGTCCTTCCCCGAGCGCATCACCTCCGGGGCCAGCCAGCTTGATTTCACCGCCTTGGCGTCGTTGAGTTTTTCAGCGCCCGACCACCGCACTTATCCGGGTTTGAATTTGGCGTGGCAAAGCTTGAATGCGGTTGCGGGCACCACCGCTGTGTTGAATGCCGCGAACGAGGTGGCCGTGGCTGCCTTCCTGAACAACGCCATTCGTTTTGACCAAATCCACGTGCTGAATCAAGCCGCGCTTGAATCGGTGGCAGTGACGTCTGAAGACTCGGCTTCGGTAGACGCCTTGATAGCCCTCGATCTGCGCACCCGTGCCAGCGCACAGCAACACGTGAAGCGATTGCAAAAATGATCTCCACCGTTCTCGCCTTCATCTTTACTTTGGCTTTGCTGGTCGTCGTGCACGAGTACGGCCACTACCGCGTGGCGGTGGCCTGCGGCGTCAAAGTGCTGCGCTTCTCGGTCGGTTTTGGCCGCGTGATATGGCGTCGCCAGGCGACTCCCGACAGCACTGAATTTGTGTTGTGCGCGCTCCCTTTGGGCGGCTACGTGCGCATGCTGGACGAGCGCGAAGCCAACGTGTCGGCGGCTGAAAAGCACTTGGCGTTCAACACCAAACCTTTGTGGCAACGCGCGGCGGTGGTGGCTGCTGGCCCGGCCGCCAATTTTTTGCTCGCCGTCGTTTTGTACGCCGCAGCGCATTGGGTGGGCACCGACGAACCCAAGGCGGCGCTGAGCGTGCCTTCTGCTGGAAGCATCGCCGAGCGCGCTGGTGTGCGTTCGGGCGACGTGGTGCGCGCCGTCTCGCGCGACGGCGCTGAATGGCGAGACGTCAAGTCCTTCATCGACCTTGGCGGCGAAGTCAATCGCGCCGTGTTGAACGGCGAAAGACTCAGCCTGCGCCTCGCGGCGGGTGACGGCGCGGCCGAGCGCAACGTCGTGTTGGCGCTGGACACGCTTGAAGCCCGCGACGCCGATGCCGGTTTGATGCGCAAAGTCGGCATGGGCGCGCCCTTTAGCGAGGCCGTATTGGGTGAGGTCAAAACCGCCGGGGCCGGTGCCCGCGCCGGTTTGCGCGCCGGTGACCGCGTGCTGGCAGTGGACGGCGTGGCCATTTCCGATGCGGCCCGGCTGCGCGAGTTGATCCGCTCCAATCCGTCCAAGCTGACAGAGTGGACGGTGTCCCGCGCGGGCCAGGTGCTCGACGTGGCCGTCACACCCGCCAGCGTCAGCGAGGGCAGCGCCAAAGTGGGTCGCATTGAAGCCTTGGTGGGGCAGCCGCCTAAGATGGTCAACGTGCAATACGGTTTGATTGACGGCATGAGCAAGGCCGTCACACGCACATGGGACATGTCGGCTTTGACGCTGTCTATGTTCGGCAAGATGTTGATCGGCGAGGCGTCGCTGAAGAACCTCAGCGGACCGTTGACGATTGCCGACTACGCGGGTCAATCGGCACGGCTGGGCTTGGCGTATTACCTGGGCTTTTTGGCCATCGTCAGCGTCAGTTTGGGTGTGCTCAACCTGTTGCCTTTGCCGGTGCTAGACGGCGGACACCTGATGTATTATCTTTTTGAAGCTGCCACGGGACACCCCGTTTCCGACGCCTGGATTGCGCGATTGCAGCGCGGTGGCGTGGCCATCATGATGATGATGACTTCACTCGCGATTTACAACGATGTGGCCCGCCTCTTGGGCCTGCACTGACCTCACCGCATGCGCTTCCTCTCACGTTCTGCTCGTCATTCTGTTTTCCATTGCGCCACCGCTTTGTCCATCGCGATTGCGGCGGCCCTTCAAACCACCGCAGCTTGGGCTGCTGAACCTTTCAAGCTCAAAGACATCCGCGTTGAAGGCCTGCAACGCACCGACGCGGGCACAGTGTTTGCATCGCTGCCGTTTCGCATTGGCGACACCTACAACGACGAAAAGGGCTCGGCCGCCTTGCGCGCTTTGTTTGCCACCGGCTTGTTCAAAGACGTGCGCATCGAGATCGACGACGGCGTGGTTGTGGTCATCGTTGAAGAGCGGTCGGTTATTTCAAGCATCGACTTTGTCGGCCTCAAAGAATTCGACAAAGAAACGTTGACGAAGTCGTTGAAAGACTTTGGCATCGGCGAGGGCCAGCCCTTCGACAAAGCCTTGGCCGACCGTGCCGAACAGGAACTCAAGCGTCAATACCTGACACGCAGTTTGTACGGGGCCGAAGTGGTCACCACCGTCACGCCACAAGAGCGCAACCGCGTCAACGTCACCTTCACCGTGACCGAAGGTTCAGTCGCGAAAATCAGCGAAATTCGCATCGTCGGCAACAGTGCGTTTTCAGAAAGCACGCTGAAGAATTTGTTCGATCTGAATGACGGCGGCTGGCTCAATTTCTACACCAAAGCCGACCGCTATTCGCGCGCCAAGCTGAACGCCGATTTGGAATCGCTGCGCGCTTATTACTTGAACCGCGGCTATTTGGAATTCAACGTCGAGACCACGCAGGTGGCCATCTCGCCAGACAAGCAAGACATCACCGTGACCATCACCGTCAAAGAAGGCCAGCCCTTCACGGTCACGGCAGTGAAGCTGGAAGGCGAATATCTGGGCAAGGAAGAAGACTTCAAAACGCTGGTCAGCGTCAAGCCGGGTGAGGCCTACCGTGCCGAAGCGGTGAGCGAAACCACCAAAGCTTTCGTCGAGCGCTTCGGCACTTTCGGTTATGCCTTCGCGCGCATCGAGCCGCGCACCGAAATTGACCGTGCCACTGGCCAAGTCGTGTTGACTTTGGCGGCCGATCCGTCGCGTCGCGTTTACGTGCGCCGCATCAATGTGGCCGGCAACAGCCGCAGCCGCGATGAAGTGGTGCGCCGCGAATTCCGCCAGTTTGAGTCGAGTTGGTACGACGGGCGCAAGATCAAACTTTCACGCGACCGCGTCGACCGTCTTGGTTACTTCAGCGAAGTGGCGGTTGAAACCAATGAGGTGCCGGGCACGCCAGACCAAGTTGACCTGACCATCACGATCAAAGAAAAGCCCACTGGCAATCTTTTGATTGGTGCCGGTTTTTCTAGCGCTGACAAGCTGTCATTGACCGCTTCGATCAAACAAGAAAACGTGTTTGGTTCAGGCAACTATTTGGGCTTGGAAATCAACACCAGCAAGTCTGCGCGCACCTTGGTGCTGAGCACGGTCGATCCTTACTTCACGATAGACGGCATCTCGCGCGCCTTCGACATTTACTACCGCACCAACAAGCCGCTGAACAGCCAAGGCGAGGAATACCAGCTCATCACGCCGGGTGCGTCGGTGCGTTTTGGCGTTCCCTTCAGCGAATTCGACACTGTGTTTTTTGGCGTGGGCATGGAGCGCACTGAAATTCGTGGTGCCACCGGCATCCCGCTCAACTACCGTCTGTTCCAAAATCAGTTTGGAAGCAAGAGCACTTCAGTTCCTCTAACCATAGGTTGGACGCGTGACGGTCGCGACAGCGCTTTGGTTCCTACCGATGGCCGTTACCAACGCTTGAACTTTGACTGGGGCTTGGCTGGCGACACGCGCTATCTGCGCGCCAACGCACAGTTCCAGCAGTTCATTCCCATTGCGCGTCGCTTCACCTTGGCGGTGAACGCTGAAGTGGGTTGGGGCAAAGGCTTGGCGGGTCGTCCTTATCCTATTTTCAAGAATTTTTATGGCGGTGGCTTGGGCACAGTGCGCGCTTTCGACCAAGGCTCGCTCGGCCCTGTGGATGTGGTCGGCTCCTACAACGGTGGCAATCGACGCGTCAACTTGCAGACTCAATTTTATTTGCCTGTTCCCGGCACGGGCAATGACAAAACTTTGCGGTTGTTCACCTACCTGGACGCGGGCAACGTGTGGGGTGAGTTTGAAAAATTGTCAGCCAGCAGCCTGCGCGCGTCGGCAGGTTTGGGCATGACCTGGGTGTCACCCGTGGGCCCGCTGCAACTCAGCTACGGTACCCCCGTGCGCAAAAAGCCAGAAGATAGAATTCAACGACTCCAATTCCAGATCGGGACCGCGTTCTAATGAAATCATTTGCGAAATTTGGTGCGGCGATTGCGCTGTTGGTGGTGGCTTCGTTGGGCGCTCAAGCTCAAGAATTGAAGATTGGTTATGTGAACAGCGACCGCGTTTTGCGCGACGCTGTGCCGGCCAAGGCGGCACAAACCAAGCTCGAAGCTGAGTTCAGCAAGCGCGACAAAGACCTCAACGATTTGGCCTTGAAGCTGAAAACAGCCGCTGACAAATTAGAAAAAGACGCGCCCACCTTGGCCGAGACCGAGCGCAGCCGCCGTCAGCGCGAACTGGTTGAGCAAGACCGCGAAATCCAGCGCAAGCGCCGCGAGTTTCAAGAAGATTTGAACCAGCGCAAGAACGAAGAACTGTCCAGCGTGGTGGAGCGTGCCAACAAAGTCATCAAGCAAATTTTCGAGACTGAAAAGTACGACTTGATTTTGCAAGAAGCCGTGTTCGCCGGCCCCAAGGTGGACATCACCGAAAAGGTCATCAAGGCCTTGAACGCGCAAGGTGCCAAGTAACGCTGCCGCAAGTGACGCACCCGACTTTCGATTGGGTGACATCGCCGAGCAACTCGGCGTTGAACTGATAGGCAACCCCGATCTGCGCATCACGCGCATCGGCCCTCTGGAGGGTGCTACGCCCTCCACGATTTCTTTTCTCTCGCACCCCAAGTACCAGCAGCAATTGGCTGCCAGCCAAGCCGCTTGCGTCATCGTGAATGCAGCGATGCGCGATGCGGCGGTTGCGCGAGGTGCCGCGATCGTCGCGGCCGACGCCTACCTCGCTTTTGCTCGATTGACGCAGTGGTGGGCCGCGCAAACGCGACCTGCTGCCACCAGCGGTGTGCATGCCAGCGCGGTTATTGACCCCACTGCGCAGCTGGGCTCGAACGTCAGCGTTGGCGCGCTTTCTGTGATTGAGGCGCATGCAGTGATTGAGTCAGGCGCCGTGATCGGCGCGCACGGCTATGTGGGCGCGAATGCCTATGTGGGTGCTGCCAGCCGCTTGGCTGCGCGCGTGACCTTGGGCGCAGGCTGCCGCATCGGCGACCGGTGCATCGTGCACAGCGGCGTGGTCATCGGTGCCGATGGCTTTGGCTTTGCGCCGACCGAAGCGGGCTGGCAAAAAATCGAACAGCTCGGCAATGTGCGCATAGGCAACGATGTGGAAATTGGTGCCAACACCTGCATCGACCGCGGCGCGTTGGACGACACCGTGATCGAAGACGGCGTCAAGCTCGACAACCTGGTGCAGATTGGTCACAACGTGCGCATCGGCGCGCACAGCGCGTTGGCGGGTTGCGCAGGCGTGGCGGGCAGCGCGGTGATCGGTGCGCATTGCACGGTGGGTGGCGGGGCCATCGTGCTCGGGCATTTGAGCTTGGCCGATCACGTGCACATCTCGGCCGCGTCTGTGGTCATGCGCTCTATTTCCAAGCCCGGCACCTACAGCGGAGTTTTCCCCATCGATGACAATTCAGCCTGGGAAAAAAATGCCGCGACTTTGAGACAGCTGCACAGCCTGCGAGACCGAGTCAGAGCTCTAGAGAAAACAAAAACACCATGATGGACATTCACCAAATTCTGCGCAAGCTGCCACACCGCTACCCGTTTTTGCTGGTGGATCGGGTGTTGGAGATGGACAAGGGCAAGCGCATCGTCGCCCTCAAAAACGTCAGCATCAACGAGCCGTTTTTCGGCGGTCATTTTCCAAACCGACCTGTCATGCCAGGCGTGTTGATGTTGGAAGCTTTGGCCCAAGCAGCCGCCTTGTTGGCGTTCGAGACTTTGGGCACCACGCTGGACGACAACACCGTGTACTACTTTGTGGGCATCGATGGCGCGCGCTTCAAGCGGCCGGTTGAGCCGGGCGATCAACTCACTTTGGATGTCACGCTGGATCGCATGCGCTCCGGCATCCTGAAATTCAAAGCGCGTGGTTTGGTGGGCACAGAGGTGGCGGTGGAAGCCGACTTGATGTGCACCATGCGCACCATCGAATAAGTCGCCGACGTGGCCAACATCCACCCCAGCGCCATCATTGCGCTCGGTGCCGAGCTGCACGAATCCGTCACCGTGGGCCCTTACAGCGTGATCGGTGCGCACGTGAAGGTGGGCGAGGGCACGCACATCGGATCGCACTGTGTGATTGATGGCCGCACCACCATCGGCCGCGACAACCGAATTTTTCAATTCGCTTCGCTGGGTGGCGCGCCGCAAGACAAAAAATACGCTGGCGAACCGACCGAATTGCACATAGGCAACGGCAACACCATCCGCGAGTTCTGCACCTTCAATTTGGGCACCGCGCAAGCCGGTGGCGTCACGCGTTTGGGCGATGACAACTGGATGATGGCCTACACCCACTTGGCGCACGATTGCCAGGTCGGCAACAAAACCATCTTCGCCAACAACGCGCAAATTGCCGGGCATGTGGAAGTGGGCGATTGGGTGATCTTGGGTGCGTTCACCGCCGTGCACCAATTCGTGAAAATTGGGGCTCACGCCATGACGGCCATGGGCACCATCTTGCTGCAAGACGTGCCGCCGTTTTCCATGATTTCGGGCAACCCGGCGCAGGCGCGCACATTCAATTTGGAAGGTCTCAAACGGCGCGGTTTTTCGGGCGAACGCTTGGCCGCCGTCAAGCAAATGCACCGCCTGTTGTACCGCCAAGGCCATCCAGTGGAAGAAGCGCGCGTGGCAATTCAAGCGCTGGTGGGCACCATGCCTGAAGCCGCCGATGACATCGCCATGATGGCGGCGTTTTTGGCACGCGCAGACCGCGGAATCGTTCGCTGACGTGTCGACGCCACCGCGCTTCGCCATGGTTGCGGGCGAGGCCTCCGGCGACCTGCTGGCCGGGCTGCTGCTCGACGGCATGAAGGCACGTTGGCCTGCGTTGACAGCCTGCGGAATTGGTGGCCCCAAGATGGCCGCGCGCGGCTTTGAGGCTTGGTGGCCGCACGACAAGCTGGCGGTGCGCGGTTATGTTGAAGTGCTCCGGCACTACCGCGAAATTGTCGGCATCCGCAAGCAGTTGGCAACGCGTTTGTTGGCCTCCAAACCCGATGCATTCATCGGTGTGGATGCGCCCGATTTCAACCTCGATCTGGAAGCCCAACTCAAAGCCCGTGGCATCAAGGCCATCCACTTTGTGGGCCCGTCAATTTGGGCGTGGCGCGGCAAGCGGGTTGAGCGCATACGCCACTCGGTCGATCACGTGCTGTGCTTGTTTCCCTTCGAGCCCGCGCTGTATGAAGCGCATGGCGTGGCGGCCACCTTTGTGGGCCATCCGCTGGCCGACGCGATACCGATGGAAGTGCCGCGCGCAGCCAGTCGCGCTGCGTTGAATTTGTCGGCTGACGATGTGGTGGTGGCTTTGCTGCCAGGCAGCCGTCGCTCAGAAATTGCCTACGTCGCACCGCCGCTGCTCGCCGCCGCCGCGGAAATGCACCGCCAACGGCCTCACTTGAAATTCATCTTGCCGGTGGTGCCGGGCTTGCGTAGCTTGGTTGAACCGTTGCGCCAACAATGGGCGGCCAAGCTGCCGCTCAGCTTGTTGGACGGCCGCTCACACGAAGCGCTGGCCGCTTGCGACGTGACGCTGGTCGCCAGCGGCACCGCCACGCTAGAGGCGGCCTTGTTCAAGCGCCCCATGGTCATCACTTACAACATGCAGTGGCTCAGTTGGCAAATGATGAAGCGCATGAAGTACCAGCCTTGGGTGGGCTTGCCCAACATTTTGTTGAACGACTTTGCGGTGCCCGAGTTGCTGCAAGACGCGGCCACGCCAGCCGCCTTGGCACAGGCCGCTTTCAGTTGGCTGGACAATCCATCTGCCTGCAACGCGCTGGCGGTTCGCTTTGCGGCGCTGCACCGCACCCTTCAACAAAACACCGCCGTGGCCGCCACCCATGCCATTGAAAAGATTCTTGCCGCTTGAAAAACTGGGCTTGCGCTGGGACGGCGTGGGCTTGATGGCTGGGGTGGACGAAGCCGGTCGTGGCCCGCTTGCGGGGCCTGTGGTCGCCGCTGCGGTCATCTTGAATGATCTGGAGCCGATCAAAGGTTTGAATGACTCCAAGGCGCTGACAGCACGTGCCCGAGACAGGCTGTTTGACGAGATACGCGGCCGCGCGCTGTGTTGCAGCATCGGCCAAGCCAGCGTCGAGGAAATCGACGCACTCAACATCCTTCAAGCCACCATGTTGGCCATGCGCCGCGCGGTGGAAGGCTTGCGTTTGAAGCCGCACATGGTGCTGGTGGACGGCAACCGTTTGCCCGGCCTGCAGCTGCCCGCGCAGGCCATCGTCAAAGGCGACAGCAAGGTGAGGGCCATCTCGGCGGCGTCCATCGTGGCCAAAGTTCACCGCGACCGGCTTTGCTTGGCGCTGCACGAAGCGCATCCGCATTACGGCTTTGACGGCCACAAGGGCTACCCCACCGCCAGCCATTTGGCGGCCTTGCAAACGCACGGCGCGTGCGCAGCACATCGGCGCAGTTTTGGCCCGGTGCGCAAGGTGCTGGAACGGCTTTCCACGTGAGCGTTGTCCAACACATTACCTCCCGCGACAACCCGTTGTTGCAACGCCTGCGCAAGCTGGCGGCCGACCCGGCGGCTTATCGCAAGCAAGGTGAAATTTGGCTGGCCGGGGACCACCTGTGCGGCGCGTTTTTGAGTCGCGGTGGCGTGGCCACGCAAGCGCTGATCACCGAAGACGCTTGGCAGCAGCCCGCGATGCGGATGCTGGCCGAGCAAGCTGCGGCGGTTGTCATCGTCCCGGCTGTAATGATGAAATCTGTGGGCAACCTGGAGTCGCCACCGCCCTTGGGTTTTGTGGTGCCGTGGACGGCTCATGCGGCGCTGTTGCCCAACGCCGCGAGCGTCGCCAGCGTTGTACTTGATCGCCTCCAAGACGCTGGCAACGTCGGCGCGGTGTTGCGCAGTGCCGCTGCCTTTGGTTTCACCCAAGTCATCGCACTCAAGGGCACAGCAGCCTTGTGGTCACCCAAAGTGCTGCGCGCGGGCATGGGCGCGCACTTTGGTTTGCACTTGCTGGAGGGCGTTGATGAGGCCAGCTTGTCGGCGCTTGAAGTGCCCTTGCTGGCCACCAGTTCGCACGCCGCCGAGTGCATCAACACAACAGCCTTGCCGTGGCCTTGCGCCTGGGTGTTGGGCCAAGAAGGGCAGGGCATGTCGGCGAGCTTGCTGGGGCGCTGCCAGCTGGCGCTGCGCATACCGCAACCGGGCGGGGAAGAGTCGCTGAACGTGGCTGCCGCCGCTGCGATTTGCCTGTATGAATCGGCGCGCCAGCGCAGCGCAAAAATTTAGTACATCAAGCGATCTGGCCGCAAATCACGCAGGATGGTGGTGGCAATTTCTTCGATGGACTTGTGGGTTGATGACAGCCACGCAATGCTTTCGCGTCGCATCATGGCTTCGGCTTCTTTCACCTCGAAGCGGCAGTTTTCTATCGACGCGTATTTGCTGTTGGCGCGGCGCTCTTCGCGGATTTGGTTCAAGCGCACCGGGTCGATGGTCAGGCCGAAGCACTTGCTTTTGAACGGTGCTAACGACGCCGGAATCGCACCTCGGTCAAAGTCTTCAGGAATCAACGGGTAGTTGGCCGCTTTGATGCCGTGCTGCATGGCCAAATAAATTGACGTCGGCGTTTTTCCGCTGCGGCTCACGCCCACCAAAATCACATCGGCTTCGCTCAAATTTTTGGTCGATTGGCCGTCGTCGTGCGCCAATGAAAAGTTGATGGCTTCGATGCGGTCTGCGTATTCCTGGCTTTTGGACACATCGGTGAAACGGCCCACGCGGTGGTTGGAGGTGATGCCAAATTCAGCCTCCAGCGGTTCGATGAAAGTGTTGAACATGTCCAGCACCAAGCCCTTGCTTTGCTCCTTCACGATGGTGCGCACTTCGGGCTCAATCAAGGTGATGAAAACGATGGGCCGACGGCCTTCGGCTTCGGCCGTGTGATTGATTTCGCGCACCACTTGGTGGGCCTTGTCGGCGGTGTCTATGAAGGGCCGCCGCACGTGGCGCGGGCGGGCTCCGAACTGCGACAAGATGGAATTGCCAAAGGTCTCGGCGGTGATGCCGGTGCCGTCAGATACAAAAAACACAGTGCGATTTGGCATGAAGTGGCCCAGTAGCCGTCAAGGTGCAGCATTCCATCACAGGCACTTGCCCCGTAAACTCACTGCTCAAATTCATCTATCTCGCCGTGCCCATCCGCCCACCTCACACCGCAGCTTTTGCGGGACGGGTGCGTCTGATCGCGCTGTCATCCGCCGCCCTTGAGCATTGCTCGGGTTGCACCGTCGAGTCACCAGTTTTTCAACCTCCCGGAGTTACACCATGTCCCACCCCAACTTGGCGACCGCCTTGGTCGTGCCGTTTGAACAATTAAGAATGACCGATGTCGAGTCGGTCGGCGGCAAGAACGCCTCGCTCGGCGAAATGATCAGCCAACTTTCCGGCGCAGGGGTGCGCGTGCCGGGCGGCTTCGCCACCACGTCGCATGCCTTCCGGCAATTCTTGAATCACAACGGCTTGGCCGACCGAATCAGCCAGCGTTTGGTGTCGGTTAACACCGACGACGTGCGCGCGCTGACAGAAGCCGGTGCGCAAATTCGCGGCTGGATCGAAGCCACGCCATTCCCCGCCGACTTGCAATCCGCCATCACTTCTGAATTTGCGCGCCTGACGGCCGACAACCCCGGTGCGTCATTCGCCGTGCGTTCATCGGCCACCGCCGAAGACCTGCCCGACGCCAGCTTTGCCGGTCAGCAAGAAACCTTCCTCAACGTGGTCGGCATCACAGACGTGCTGCACAAAATGAAAGAGGTTTTCGCCAGCCTCTACAACGACCGCGCCATCAGCTACCGAGTGCACAAAGGCTTTGCACATGCCGACGTGGCCTTGTCGGCAGGCGTGCAGCGCATGGTCAGGTCTGACTTGGGCGCGGCCGGTGTGATGTTCACCATCGACACCGAAAGCGGCTTCAAAGACGTCGTCTTCATCACCTCCAGCTACGGCCTGGGTGAAACGGTGGTGCAGGGCGCTGTGAACCCCGATGAGTTTTATGTTCACAAGCAATCGCTGCGCGCCAACAAGCTGGCCATCATCCGGCGCAGCTTGGGCAGCAAGCTCATCAAGATGGAATTTGCGACGCCCGAGGAAAAAGCGGCCAGCGGCAAGTTGGTGCGCGTCATCGACACCGCCACTGAGCAACGCAACCGCTACTCACTAATCGATGCCGACGTCACTGAGTTGGCCAAGTACGCCCTCATTATTGAAACGCACTACGGCCGCGCCATGGACATCGAGTGGGGCAAAGACGGCGCCGACGGCAAGCTCTACATCTTGCAAGCACGGCCCGAAACCGTGAAGAGCCAGCAAGAAGGCAAGGTCGAGCAGCGCTACAAATTGAAGGGCGCGCTTGAAAGTGAACGAACCGTGTTGGCCGAGGGCCGCGCGATTGGCCAAAAAATTGGCACCGGCCCGGTTCGCATCATCCACAACATTGCCGACATGGACCAAGTGCAAGCCGGTGACGTGCTCGTCACCGACATGACCGACCCGAACTGGGAGCCGGTGATGAAGCGCGCCGCCGCCATCGTGACCAACCGAGGCGGGCGCACCTGCCACGCCGCCATCATTGCGCGCGAATTGGGCATACCGGCTGTGGTGGGTTGCGGCGACGCGACCGAGACCTTGAAAGAAGGCGCGCTGGTCACCGTGGCCTGTTCAGAAGGCGACACCGGCTACGTTTACGACGGCTTGCTGGAGACTGAAATCACCGACGTGCAGCGCGGCGAGTTGCCTTACTGCCCCATCAAAATCATGATGAATGTGGGCAATCCGCAATTGGCGTTTGACTTTGCGCAAATGCCCAACAGCGGCGTCGGTTTGGCGCGCTTGGAATTCATCATCAACAACAACATTGGTGTGCATCCCAAGGCGATCCTGGACTATCCCAACATCGACCTCGATTTGAAAAAGGCGGTGGAATCAGTGGCCCGCGGCCATGCCTCGCCACGCGCGTTTTACGTGGACCGATTGGCCGAAGGCGTGGCCACCATCGCGGCGGCGTTTTGGCCCAAGCCAGTCATCGTTCGCCTCAGCGATTTCAAAAGCAACGAATACCGCAAGCTCATCGGTGGCTCACGCTATGAGCCAGAAGAAGAAAACCCAATGCTGGGTTTTCGCGGTGCTTCACGCTATGTGAGCGAAGCTTTTGGCGAGGCCTTCGCCATGGAATGCGAAGCGCTGAAGCGCGTGCGCAACGACATGGGCCTGACCAACGTCGAAATCATGGTGCCCTTCGTGCGCACCTTGGGCCAAGCCAAACGCGTGACCGAAATGCTGGCCGACAAAGGCTTGAAGCGCGCTGCCGCAGGCGGCAAAGACGGCCTGCGCATCATCATGATGTGCGAGGTGCCCAGCAACGCCGTGCTGGCCGAGCAATTTTTGGAGTACTTCGACGGCATGTCCATAGGCTCCAACGATTTGACGCAGCTCACCTTGGGCCTGGACCGCGACTCGGGCTTGGAGCTGCTGGCCCGCGACTTCGACGAGCGCGACCCGGCCGTGAAAGCCTTGATTTCGCGCGCCATTTCAGCGTGCCGCGCCGTCGGCAAATACGTCGGAATCTGCGGCCAAGGCCCCAGCGATCACCCCGACTTCGCCGATTGGTTGGCCGACGAAGGCATCGTGTCCATGTCGCTGAACCCCGACTCGGTGGTGGAGACTTGGAAGCGGTTGGCGACTAGGTGATTTGGTGGTTGCTTGTGTTGATTGATGTCTGATGATGGCGCCGGGCCACAGCATGCGTTGCTCAAAAAATTGGGCAACGCATCATCAAAGAAGTGCGCGGCGTCTACCGATTGGCTTACATGGGAGCGGCAAGCCACCGCCGAAGATCAGGTGGGAGTGAGCGGATAGGAATGGAAGACGGTAGACATGACCCGAAGGTCTTTGATCCCGTGCGGACGAACGGGGCGGGCCATCAGATGGGTTTATGTCAAACGCAAGGCCCCACTTTCCCCCGGTCGCGAGGCGCATCAAATCGAATCCAAAGGACTGCGCACCCCGCGCCCGCCCCGGTTCATCACATGCGTATAAATCATCGTGGTGGACACATCGCTGTGCCCCAACAGCTCTTGCACCGTGCGTATGTCATAGCCCGATTGCAGCAAGTGCGTCGCAAAAGAATGCCGCAGCGTGTGAGGTGTGCAAGGCTTGACGATGCCCGCGCGCTTGGCCGCACCCGACACCGCGCGCTGCACCGACTGTTCATAGAGGTGATGACGACGCACCACGCCGCTGCGCGGGTCTGTTGACAGCGTGCTGCTCGGGAACACCCACTGCCAGCCCCAAGACGACCCGGCGCGCGGGTACTTCACCGCCAACGCATCGGGCAAGGACACACCCGGCACGCCGTCGCGTAAGTCAGCGTCGTGCAACTTCTTGGCCTGCGCCAACTGGTCGCGCAGGGGCAGCATGAGGTTTTCAGGCAAGACGGTGACGCGGTCTTTGCCGCCCTTGCCATCGCGCACGACCAGCTCGCGGCGCTCAAATTCAATGTCCTTCACACGCAGCCGCAAGCCCTCCATCAAGCGCAAGCCGGTGCCGTAAAGCAGCGAGGTGACGAGGCCTGCCGGGCCGCTGGACTCGAGCAACAACGCTCTGACTTCAGCTTGAGTCAGCACCACCGGCAACTTGCGTTGCGCGCGTGCAGACACCACTTCTTTCAGCCAAGGCAACTCCACACCCAGCACCGCGCCGTACAAAAACAGCAGTGCCGATTTGGCCTGGTTTTGCGTCGCGGCACTCACGTTGCGTTCGGTGGCCAGGTAAGACAAGAACGCACCCACTTCGACAGCGCCCATGTCTTGAGGATGCCGCTTGTTGTGAAAATAAATGAAGCGCTTGGCCCAATCGACGTATGACGATTCGGTGCTGATCGAATAGTGTCTGGTGCGAATTTCAGTGCGCAACCTGTCCAGTAAACGCGGCGACTGCGCCAGCGATAGGGGCGTTTGAGTGGGCATGAGCGGCTCGCTTTGCGCAGACAAAGCGACTGAAGCTGGACGACCTCGACGAGCCGTGTCAACATGCAACAAACGTTTGGCAGAAGAAAATTTGGGCTTGTCCATCCGCAAATTTTTATGCCACTTAACGCAAACGTCACTCCCCTCGGCAGGTGCCCCAAATAGGGGGAAGTTCATAGGTGAATCGCAAATGAAAAGTAAAACCAGACGCCGTTTTATGCAGCACCCGTCTGGAATTTTCCAGACGGTGACTTAACGTTAGACCTCGCAGAGCCAGATATGCGTACTGCAACCTGATGAAGACGACCACCAAGCGCCTCGCTATAAGACTAATTATATCGCCCCCAACCCAACCCAAGGAGAAGCAATGACCTTCCACGCTTTATTTAAAGTTCTGGCACTCGCTGTGACTGCCGGGACTTCACTGGTCGCTCAGGCATCCGATTGCGCTGCGGTGTATAGCAACGCGACCCGAAACATTACATCGATTCAGAAGCAACAAACAGAACTGTCGTACTACTTTAGCCGTCACTGTCAAAAAAGTGGAGAAGTGAACCAGTCATCATTCTCACTCGGAATTGAAGCGGTAGTGAAACAGATCCCGTTCACTTTCTCAGCATCAAACGCTGACTCGAAGTCGAAGATGGAGGAATTCTGCAAGACTGGAAGTCAACAGAACTACTTCTCGGCTTCTTCTACTGATTTTCGCGACGAAGTCGTCGCTGCGTCACTCAATAGCTTCAACCAATGTATCGCTCTTGAGAATCGTGGCCTACGGTTCACTCATCAAGAGCAAGCGCCCCAATCTGTATTAATTTTCGGGGAACTTACACAGAACTTCATTTCAGCATCGCTTGATGCAGTGGCCTACGACCCGACCGCCGTCACTTGCAAGAGCACGGGCTTTAATGCAGACGGAACAGCAGTCACGCTTGACGGGAGCAAGTCTCTTAAAATCTCAAAGAACTTCACGGTTACTTGCACCAGAAAACCAAAAGTTGAAGCTCAGAAGACGTTTTATCCGCGAGCTGTTATTGGTCTCTCGACCTCCCTTGGCCCATATACTGTTGAGTTGATCGAAGATCAACTTTTCGGATTTACATTGGCTTCCCAGGCAAGGGCTAACTACGACAAAGCGCTTGCTCAACGAGACTACAATCTCAACGAAGCACTTGGCGCAAAAGCTGTAGCGGCGCAGCTTCAAAATCGCCTGAACAATGTCACCGCTGAGGCATTCACCGTCAGTTATGGCGAGTATGATCGTCCATCTACGCAGTACTTTGCACCACGGCTTTACTGCGGCACTGATATCCAAGCCCATGCCAATAGCGTGTGCGGGGCGAATCGAACAGCAATTGTCAAAGGTCTTGGGAGTTATGGCGGCAATAAGTGTGGCTATGGGCACTACGTTTTTGCCTGTCTGAGCAAATAGCATTCGCACAACCGCGTCGAGCGAGGTCTAACCACTCGCTCAACCGGACCCGCTAC
>JANYJJ010000149.1 GCA_025358485.1 Burkholderiales bacterium
AGCGCGTCTGGAAGAACGCACCCGGTGGTGCCAAGCACTTTGTCTACGGCGCATCGGGCGAAGTCATTTACGAAGCAGGCACCACCCCCACCAGCTACGTCTGGCTGGGCGGCGAGCTGTTGGGCGTGGCCCGCAACGGCACCTTCTACGCCAGCCACAACGACCACCTGGGGCGCCCTGAGGTGATGACCAATGCCAGCGCACAAGTCAGCTGGCGGGCCAACAACACCGCCTTCGACCGCAGCGTGGCGTGTGCATGGGGTCAAGTCTGGCGTGTGCATGGGGTCAAGTCTTGCATTTAACCTGTGTGCATGGGGTCAAGTCTTGCATTTAACCTGCTGTCGCTCAATCAGTCGCCCCAAATGCGACACCGACAGCCCGGTGTGCCACGCCAGGGGCAGCTTGGGGTCAGGGGCAGTTTGGGGTCAAGTCTTGCATTTAACCTGCTCTCACCCGATCAATCGCCCCAGATGCGACACCACAGACACGTGTGTCGCGCCGGCGCCGTCATGCTCATGCCGCCGTCGCGGCACGCCGCCAACAATGAGGTGTCACAGACACCAAACGCTTCGCCAAACGATCGGCTCAGGTTTCTGCACCACGCGACTCTGATCACGCAGGGTGACGACATCTTTGCCCAGCAAGTGGGCGTGCCTAACGTTGGAGTCGAGCCACTGCGGCGCTGCCTCAAACCCAGCGTGCGCGCGGCAACCAGACCAAGGCCACTCAGCTGGGCTGAGCACCAAACCAGCGGCCACAGGGTTGCGTTCGACGTAACGGCACCAAGGTCGTCAGATACGCATCTCGGCCAACCAGGATGGCTTTGAAGCGACCCTGGAACAAGTGGCCCGACAGACCATGGCTGCGATTGAAGCAATGCGTGTAGGCCCCGTAGAGATGAGGCATCAGCCGCGACAGCTTGGCTTTGCGCGTTTGCAACACCAAGGGAACTGCAACCCCATGACTCATGACCGCAGGCTTCAGCCCAATCGAAGCCGCAAATGCACATTCCACAGATTTCCGACGGAACCACACCTTCAAAACTCATCAACGTGGATGTCTCGCGAGCTGTGCAAGATTCGTTCTATGCGCAATTCCGCTTTCGCTTCTCGGTAAAAAATCAAATATCGGCCGTGAGGGAGCATCCTGATTCCTTCGCCCAGCTCTGGCCGTGACGTGCCGATTCCAGGCGCTCGGCTCAGCGTCTCGCACTTGCTTTCCAGTTCTTCCACAAAAGACAATGCACGTTGGGGTTTTCCTGCGCGATGTACGTGGCGATGTCCATCAAATCTGATTGCGCTGCAGGTGAAAACTCAAGCTTCACTGCTTGCCCGACCTGGCTCCCGATTGAACGATGCGTTGGCGCACGGCCGTAAAGGCGGCTTTCGCAGGGATGCCTTTTCCGCTTTCTGCGCCGCGCTGAATTTCGCTGCGCAACGCTTCGAGTTTCAGGGCACCCAGCTTTTCGCGGTCTTCAAGCGTGCGTAACGCGTCACGCACGACTTCGCTGGCGGTGGCATACCGGCCCTGCTGAATTTGCGCTTTGATGAACAACTCGAAGTGGTCTCCGATCACGTAACTTGACGGCATGGTTTGGTTTCCGATGGCTGATCTGAATGTCCGCAAGACTATCGAAGTTTGATAGTTTTGCCAAACTTCGTTGTGTGTTCGAAGAGTTTTCAGCGGGGTCGGAAAACACTGTCCGCACTCCAAGTCAATGCACCGCGTCCTTCGCAGCCGCCCGCCCCACCGCCCTCTCCAACTCCCTAGGCCCAAACGACGACGCCGCGCTGCCGCTGGTGACCAAGCCTTCGGCATACAGGCGCTCGATGTCCGGCGCGGCTTTGAGCAGCTCGCGCTCGGCCACTTTGGTATGCAGCGCGGCGCGCAGCCAGTGCAGCACGCGCACCCAGCCGGGCACCCAAATGCGTGAGGCGCGGCGGGTGATGCCGTCGGCTATTTGACGGGCGGCATCGGCGGGTGATGTCTCGGCGTTCAGCACGCTGGGCATGGTGGCGCGCAGGCGGGCAAAGGCGGGGTGCAGCGCGCCTTCGGTCATGAGCGGGGTGCTGATCCACGACGCGTGGATGACGCTGACCATCACGTGGTGCGCGGCCAGCTCGATGCGCCACGCGTTGCACATGGCCTCGACGGCGGCCTTGGAGGCGGCATAGGCCGACATGGCGGGCGGGTGGGCGAACGACGAGACCGATGCGCTGACCAACACCATGCCTTGCTGCTTCATGACTTCAGGCAAGGCAGCGCGCACGGTGTTGAACACGCCGAAGACGTTGACCTCAAAACAGCGTTGCCACGCGGCCGGGTCGGTGAGCGCCAAGGGGCCGAAGGAGGCGACGCCTGCGTTGGCCCAGACGATGTCGATGCGGCCGTGTTGGGCGAGTGCTGCGGCCACGGCGGCGTCGCAGGCGGGGCGGGAGGTGACGTCGGCGACGACGGTGAGGATGTTGGGGCTGATGCGCTGTGCGACTGCGGCCAAGGGGGCTGCGTCGCAGTCGATCAGCACGACGATGGCACCGCGTTGATGCAACTCCAGCGCGGTGGCCGCGCCTATGCCGGAGGCGGCACCGGTGATGAGGATGACTTTGTTGCGCATGGGGTGTTCAGGGTGGGTGTTTGCGCAGGCGTTTTGGGGTTGCCTTGGTCAGGACCTCACTGCATTTGAAACCAAAACACAGCCCCGTTCGGACTGAGGTATCGAAGTCCTGCGTGGGACTTCCTTCGCTACCTCAGGACAGTCGGAAGGGATACCTCAGTCCGAACGGGGATGGGGGAAGGCGGGACGGGGGACAGGCAGAGAACGGCAACGGAAGTGCGGTAAAGAGAATGGGAACGGGAACGGGATTGAGCAACGTCACGCGGCAGACAGTTTCTCGACGCGAACCGCTTCTCCAAGCGAGCCACCATCAATCAATGTGCCTGAACATCCGCAGCAATTTATGGCAGTGCTCGGGGTTTTGCGAGAAGCTGCTGTCGGTGAGTGAGGTGCCTAAAAACTCGCCGTACTCGGGCGGAAGCGCATGCGTGTCGCCTTGCAGATCGACGAAGCCCATGCCCCACTGCGCGAACTCGCGTTGCGCTGTGTGGCCGCTGTCGATGACGACCAAGCCGCGGTGGCGCAGGTCGGCATTGATGCGGGCCAACAGCTTGCGCACGGCGCTCTCTTCGCCTTCGAGGACCTGCATGAAGTTGCCGTCTTTGTAGAGCAGCATGCCGGTGATGTGGGCCTCAAGGTTGCGCTGGCGGCAGGTGTTGAGCAGGTCGTTCAGCTCTTTGCTGCTGAACCAGGTGACGGCCGAGCTCAGGTAGACCAGAAAAAACATAACGCCTTCTTTTTGTGGTGATGTCGCGCGCGACGTTTGGGCGATGGCGGTTGCGCTTGGGGTCGCGGACAGGGTCGCGATCAAGGCTGCGATTTGTCAGGCGCTGCCGTCAACTCGCGCCTTGCGGCTGAGCGCTTTTTCTCGCGCGCCAAATCGCGGAACTGCCACCACACAAACACCGCACCAAAGGCGACGATGCCCAGCACTTTCACGGCCATCAAGATGGACATGTTGGCCATGCTCAGGGGCGTCTAAGCATTCAGGGCCGCACCGCGAGACGCTGTTGAATTGGTGAACTCGCGGTCTTGTGCGGCCAAGCGCTCGAACAAGTCAGCCCCCCACCGAAAGCGCGCGTCAAGCGACCGGCGTGGTGCCGTGCTTTTGTGCAAATGCGTGTCGGAGGTTTGCGCTTCAAACGCGGCGGCCTGGACCAAAAATTCGGTGCACGGCAAGGGCGCAAAGTGCTTCATCGGATCGGCCGGGGCAATCAACACCGCACCGCTGGCGCGGGCCAGCAAGGCAAGCTTGCGTTTGCCCGACACCACGGCGCGGTGGTTGATGGAATCGCATCCGGCGCGCTCCAACACGCGGCCTATTTCGGCGTAGATCAAGCGTGCGGCGCGGATGGCAGGACGGCAGTCGCGGGGCAAGTGGGCAATGCCGTGTTCTGAGCGCTGGTACAGCACATCGGCCGCGGTCAACAAGCGCGCCACCACGGCCGCCACGCGCGCATCAAACACGGGGTTGAGCAGCCAGGCTCCGGGGTCCAGGCCAGCCTCCACCATCCATGCCATGGGCATGTAAAGGCGACCCGCGCGGGCGTCTTCGCCCACATCGCGCGCAATGTTGGTGAGCTGCATGGCCACGCCCAGATCGCAGGCGCGGGCCATGGCTTCTTCGCTGCGCGAACGCATGATGACGGCCATCATGGCGCCCACGCTGCCGGCCACGCGCGCACCGTAGGCCTGCAAGTCTTCAATGGTTTCGTAGCAGCGCCCTTCGGCGTCCCACTGAAAACCGTCGAGCAGCGCGGTGAGCAGCTCGCGAGGCAGTGCAAATTCACGCACCACCGCCGCCAAGGCGCGGTCGGCCTCAAAGTTTTGCGGGGTATTGGCGTAAACGTCGTCCAGGCGCGAATGCAGCGTGAGCATGGCTTTGTGGCGGTCGGTGCTGAAGTCAATCGCATCGTCGGCCACACGGCAAAACGCATACAGCGCAATGGCCGGGCCGCGCACGCGGTGTGGCAACAAACGAGATGCAGCGAAGAAGGTTTTAGAGCCGCCTTGCATCAAGGTTTGGCAGGCTTCAAAGTCGAACTGAGCGGTGTTCACTGCAAGCTCATGCATGGCTAACTCCTTGATTGACTCCGCGAGGGACAGGCACAACGCTTTGCAGCGCCTTGGCCGACATCAGCACCCCCGGCACGCCTGCGCCGGGGTGGGTGCTGGCACCGACCATGAATAAATTTTTGACGTCTTCGCTGCGGTTGTGCGGGCGAAACCAGGCGCTTTGCAACAGCAAAGGTTCGAGTCCGAAAGCCGCGCCTTTGAGCGACAACAAGCGGTCTTGAAAGTCTTGCGGCGTCATCAAAGTTGAGGTGATGATGTGCTGGCCCAAGTCGGGCAATAAGGTTTCTTCCAAGCGCTTGTGCACTTTGAGGCGATAGGTTTCGGCGTGGGTTTTCCAGTCGGTGCCGCTGTCCAAATGCGGCACGGGCGACAGCACATAAAACGCATCGCAACCGGCCGGTGCCACCGACGGATCGGTGGCGCTGGGGCGGTGCAAATACAGGCTGAAGTCTTCGGTGAGCTTGTGCTTTTTGAAGATGTCAGTCAGCAAGCCTTCGTAGCGCGGGCCCAACGCCATGGTGTGGTGGGGCACGTCGGGGTACTGCTTGTTGGTGCCGAAGTACCAAACAAACAGGCTCATGGA
>JANYJJ010000158.1 GCA_025358485.1 Burkholderiales bacterium
TTCGCTTGCCGGGCATGCCGCTTACCTCCGATTGGTGTTCGAAGATTCAACGGTAGCCCCGCCTCCCAGACCCGCCCGGGATAGGCCTCTGACCGGCCAACATAGTTGTCGTTAACCGGCCAAGGTAATTGTCGTCAACCAAGCGTGCGATGTGCCGCGCTGGCGGCACGCGCGTCGGAGCCGCTGTCCTTCGCATAGGCCCAGGCCAGGCGCGCGTGCTGGAGCCTTGCCGACAACGAGGCCTGTGCGTCGGGCTTGCGGGCAGAGAGGATGGCGCCCACGCGGGCCCACTGGCCCAGGTGCCACCAGCACTGGGCCAGCCGCAGCTCGGCGCGGGCCAGGTGGCCGGGTTGGTAGCGGCTGATCACGTCCACGCCGCCTTCGGCCTGCGCCAGCGCCGTGCCATAACGGCCCAGGTGGCACAGCGTCAGCGCCCGCAGCAGGTGAGTGGCGCCTATGCCCGCGCCGACGTTGTCGATGGAGACATCGATCTGCTGCGCCCGCTGCAGCGCGCCTTCGGCCTCGGTCAGGTCACCGGCATCGATGCGGTTACAGGCCAGGTTGCTGTGGCCGATGGCGAGATTGCCGAAGTCGCCGAGCTTGCGCATCAGGTCCAGCGTCAGCCGGTGGTGCGGCACGGCGTCCTCCAGGCGCCCGAGGTTGTCGAGCAGCGCCCCGGCATCGCCATGTGCGACCGCGCGTTCCTTGTCGGTGCCATGTTCGTCGAACCAGCCGATGCAGGCATGCAACTGTTCGAGGGCCTGGACGGCGTCGTCGTTCATCGCGTAGGCGGCTGAAAGCTGTTGCCGCGCGTGAGCACTGCGGGCCGCGTCACCGATTCGAATGGCCTGCTGCAGACCCGCCTGGGTGGGCCCGACAGATTGCTCCGGCCGGCCAGCCTGCAGCAGCACGTGGCCGCGGTGCAGCAGCGCATCGATGCGCTGTGCCGGGGTCTGCGCCAGCCGCTCCAGCCGCTGGGAGTGGGCTTCGGTGGCGAACGGATCGCGATCGACGCTGATGAATTCCTCAGCCGCGGTGAACAGCGTGTCGAAGGCAGCCTCAGGGTCGCCTGTCTGCTCCTCGATGTCGCTCTTGCGCTTCAGGAAAGCGACGTACTCCTTCGGGCGCAGTGCCCGCCAGGACGCATCGGCGGCTTTCTGCAACCAGGGCACGGCCCGCGCGGCTTGACCGGCGTCAATCCAATGCTGCGCCAGCCGAGCCGGCTCGCCAGCCTGCCGCTCCAGCCAGGTCGCGACGCGCGCATGCGTGTGCTGCGCTATGGCCACCGGCACGCTGCCGCGCACGGCGTCGAACACAAGGTCATGAGCGAACTGGGTGCCGCGCAAAACCTGTGCGGCTTCCAGCTCGTTCAGCGCATCTGCGAACTGCATTGCCGACGCGCCCAGCACCTCTTCGGCCATCGCGATGTTGAAGTCGACCCCGGCGATGCTCGCCACACGCGCCAGCGCCAGCGCGCCGGACGAGAGCTGTGCGACACGGCGCTCGATCAGGCGGCCCACTGAAAGCGGCCGCGGCAGTGACTGTGTGTCCGCCAGCTGCGTCAACGTGCGTTCGACCCAGGCCTGCTTGAGCGTCTCGAGCACGAACAGCGGGTTGCCGCCGGTGCGCTGCCGCAGCCCGGGGGCCAGCACCTTGCCGCCTCCGTCGGGCAGGCCGGGCAGGCCAAGCGAATCCACCAGCTCGGCCAGCGCCGCTTCATTCAGCGGCTGCAGCGCCAGCGGCACGAGCCGCGCCTGCTCGGCCAGGCCGTCGTGCAGCGCCTGCACTGGCGAGCCGGCCTCGGCGGGGCGGTAGGCGAGTGCCCAGCGCAGCGGGGCGGGCTGTGTGCCGCCATCGTCATCAACGTGACCGTCGATCAGCCCGGCCAGCATCTCCAGGCTCGCCTCGTCGGCGAAGTGCAGGTCGTCCACCACCAGGCCTGCGAGACCCGACTGAACCTGAAGCAGGGCACGCACCGCGCGCTGCAGCAGCAGGCGCTGGCCCTCTCCGCTGCGGATGCCGCCGGCTCCATCGAGTTCTGGCAGCACGCGGGCGATCTCGCTGCGCGTGGCCGCCGGTAGCCGCCCGTCCGCCAGCACGCACTGGCGCGCCATCACCACGCGCAGTAGCCGCGCCAGCGTAGCAAAGGGCACGCCCGCATCGCCCGGCCTGCCGGCCGCGCGCGCGATGCCAGGGTGGGTGTCCACAAAGGCCTGCAGCAGCCGTGTCTTGCCCAGACCGGCCTCGCCGATCAGCGCCAGCACCTGACCGCTGTGCCATGCCGTGGTCAGCGCGGCCAGTTCACCCGCGCGGCCGATCAGTCGGGGCGGGCGCAGCACGCTGGCGGGTACCGGGCCTTCGGCGACAACCGCTGCCCCGTCGGCCTGAGCCTGCAGCGTGGCCAGCAGGGCCAACGTGGGCACCGATGGCGTAGTCCCAACCTCGTCCTTGAGCACTTGCTCGCAACGGTCGAAGGCCAGCAGTGCGGCGGCGCGGTCGCCGCTGAGGTAGTGCAGCCGGATCACACGGCGGTGCGCGTCTTCGGACAGCGGCTCGAGCGCCAGCAGTTCCTGCGCATGGATCAACGCATCGGGGTAGTCCCGTGCGCCTTCGGCCATGTCGCTGAGCTCGGCCAAGCCGTGGCGCACACGGGCCACGCGGCGGTCTCGCTGCTGCGACAGCCACTGGCCGAACTCGCCGCCGATCTCGTCGCGGCGGCTGCCAAGCACGGTGTCGGTGTCGACCAGGTCGTGCGTACAACCGCTGGCCAGGGCCAGGGTGGCGGAGCCCACCACCACATCGGCGCCGGCCAGCTTGCGCAGCTGGAAAATGCGCTGGCGCAGCGCGTTGCGCGCGGTGTCGAGTGCGCTGTCGGGCCAGATAAGCGCGGCCAGCCGCGTGCGGGGCGTGGGGCCCTCGATGACCAGCCAAGCCAGCAACGCCGCGTCGCGGTGGTTCAGCGGCACGGGCTGCGCCGCCGTGCAGTGCATGGCGGGCTCGCCGGCCAAGTGCAGCCTCGGCATCGTGTGCGCCGCGGCGGGGTGGGCGTGATCGTCGTGATCGTCGTGACGCATTTCCCGCGTATTCTTGCAGGCCGCGCGCCCGGCGCCGATCACTGCGCCGCGAGCCGCCAGCGCACGGTGAGCTTGCCGCCCTCGCCCGCGTTGCCAGCCAGCATGACCACCCGCTCGCCGCTCTGGCTGCGCCAGCCGCCCTTGAGCGGCAGGGTCCAGAACCGGCCGGTGGTGGCGGTGCCGTCCTCGCCGACACGGAAGCCCATCGTGCGCGGCTGCGGCCCCTTGGGTGTGGGCACCGAGTGCGTGCCCGCGGGCTCGTCGGTGGTGATGGTCTCGGTGTAGGGCAGCGGCCACAGCGGTCCGGGCAGGGCCAGGGTGATCGTGTTCTTCATCAGGTCGATCTCGAACGACGAGTTGCCGGCCAGCGCCCGGGGGTCCTTGGTGGCCTGCGGCGGCAGCGGCAGGTCGCCGCCGCCCTTGCGCATCTCGTCGCGGGTGCAGCGCTGTTTGGGCAGGCTCACGCAGATCGGGTCGGCGTGAACGATGTGCGTGCTCTCTTCGATGGTGTAGCGGCCCTTCAAGGTGGTGGCTTGCCACACTTGGTAGCGCGGCGCGCCTTGCTTGCTGGCGGCCTCGATGTCGGTCTTGGCGCTCATCGCCTGCCCCATCTGCGGCGTGCCCGGCATGCCGAAGCCCAGCTTCTGCGTCTCGCGAGTGATGCAGGCCTCGTCGTCGCCGCACTTGGCCACGATCTTCTCGACGCTGTCCATCATCGGTGCCATCTTGGCTGCGGCCGACTGGGCCTTGGCCTGCTTGGCATTCAGATCGGCGGCCTGCTGCGCGTCGAGCTTTTGCATCGACGGCAGCGGCTGCGGCGCCTGTGCCACCAGTTCGGACACCGCGCTGGCCGTGCGGCTGACCTTCCACTCGTGCAGGTCGTACTTGTCCTGCTTCTTGCCGGCGGATTCATAGATGTAGTCCACGCTGAGCGTGGCCTTGGCACCGACGGGGGCGAAGCTGTCGGCAGCATGGGCGCCCGGCAGTGCGATGCCGAGCAGCAGGGGCACGCAGAGAAGGCGTGAAGCGTTGGGCATGGGAATCTCCGGTGGTCGGAAACAGGTCCTAAGGGAGGGTCACCCGAAGGATTACATGGCTGGTGAACGAGGTCGCAACCAGCGTCTGGTCATCCAGACTGAGCACGCCGAGTGGATACGCAATGCGGCTGGCATCCGTGGTGGCGTCCTGCGCAAATCCGAAGACGGTCGAGACCGTGCCGGGTTCGCTGACGCCTCTCAGCACGATCTTGCGCAGCACGCTGTTCTGGAAGTCGGCCACGTAGAGGTTGCTGCCCGCATCGAGCGTCAGTTGGTAGGGCGCTGAGAAGCGTGCAGCGCTGCCAACGCCGTCTGCATAACCACCCCCTGCACTGGGGGAGCCGGCCACGGTGAACACACACTCGCCCTTGAACCGGATCGTGTCGTTCTCCTCGGTCCACCAGATGAAGCCGGCGGAGTCTGCGACGATACCGATCGGCCGCGTGAGGGTGGCGCCGCTGCAGCCGTCGACAGGCAGGTTCTGGCCCGCCGAGCCTTCGACCACGGTGTACACCGTGCCGTTCGTGAGATCGATGCGCTTGATGGCGTAGTTGCTGGAGTCGGCCACGTAAAGGAAGATGCCACTGATCGCCAGGCCGCGGGGTTGGTTGAAGGTGGCAGGCTGCAAGCGAACCGATTCGCGCAGCCCCGGCAGCACAGACACCACACCGCCCGGCGTGATCGTCTTGATCAAGTCACCGTCTGCCACGTAGACCGTGCCGTCGCTGCCCACCGCCAGACCCTTCGGGTTGACGAGACCTGAGCGGGCATCGGCCAAGGTCGTGACCACGCCCCGCGGCGTGATCTTGCGGACATCAGGATTGCGGTCCTCGGACACATAGAGGTTGCCGGCGGCATCGCGTGCGAGCCAGGCCGGGTTACGCAGACGCGCCGCCGTGCCAGGGCCGCTGGGCGCGTTGACCAGGCCGGCGCTGCCGATGGCGCCTGCGATGACCACGGCCTCCCCGGCACCTGGTGCGGCCACCGTGAGCGTGGCCGCCTGGCTGGTGGCCACGCCCTGGCTGTTGGTGAGCACGGCGCGGTACTGGCTGGCGTTGTCAGCGGCCACCGAGGTGGCGCTGGTCGTGTAGCTGAGCGACGTGGCCCCGGGGATGTCGGTCCAGCGCACGCCGCCGTTATCGGAGCGCTGCCATTGCACCGTGGGCGTGGGTGTGCCCGTGGCCGCCACCGCGAAGGTGGCGGTGTCGGGCGCCAGCACGCCCACGGCCACCGGCTGGGTGGTGACCGCAGGCGCCACCGGTACGACGACCGGGATGTCCACCATCAACCGCAACTGACCGCCGACGGTCAGCGTCTGGCCATTGCGTCTGCAGGTGAAGCTCAAGCCGAAGACATGTTCTCCGTTGTCGGACGACGTGAAGGCGATCTGTTGTGGCGGAGACTGGCCCGCGCGGCGGCCAGGTTGGCCGGAAACCGGGGTCAGAACGGTGGCCTGCACCGGCAGCACGCTGGTCACGATGATCCTGCCGCTGGCGTCACGCACGCCGGGCTTCCAGCGCGTGATTCCCACCGTGGCGGCGCAATCGGCCGCACCCGAGAAGTTGAAGCGCACGTCGACCGTGCCCGCCGCGGTGAGGCGGTAGCTCTTGATCGCGTAGGCGGGTGCCGACTCCAGGAAGCTGAGCGCGCTCGCCAGTGTGGCGGTGAGAAATCCGTTCGACTGTGGCCACTGGCATGCCGAAGCATCCCCGGCCGCCGGGTAGCAGCCGTCGCCGATCAAGAGCCAGCTGAAACCCATGACCTGCCAGGCGGTGCGGCTGGCATCGCTGCTCGAGTTGACGCTGCGCCACGCGCTGTCGCCCAAGCCAGCCATGAAGACCTGCCGCTGCGCCGGGTCGCCAACCGGGGTCGGAAGGCTGATCGTGACTGGCAGGTTGAAGTCGATGCCGTGCGGCGTGAGTTCATACACCGACGCCGGCGACACGCCAGCGGGCAGGGTGCCCGGGGCACCCTCAGCCGTCTTGGCCACGCGAATCACGGTGTCGCGGGTCAAGGCGCCGGCCGGTACCTCGACGCGCACGCCATCCGGGCCGTTGACCGTGCCGCCGGCGGCGCCGATGGTGGCCGAAGCCTCGGGCACAGCAGGTGTCGGAGGGTCATCGTCAGCGCCTCCTCCGCACGCTGCCAGCACCAGCATGCAGGCACCCACTGCCGCGCGCAGCCACGCCGCTGCGCCGGTTCCGGAATAACCTTGGCGGCGGTCGTCGAAGCCCGCCTGCTGACCCACTGTGTTTTCCATCACCGCTCCTTGTCGAGGCCCCTTTGGCCCCGTTGGATTGGGTTTGTAGGCGCGGCCGCGTTATTGGCGCGTTATCGCAGCGCGCCGGGCGAGTCACGGTCCGCAGTTGCAGTTTGAACGACGGAACCGCAGACGCAGCGCACGCATCGGAGGTCGATCAGCGTCGCAAGACCTTGATCGACTCCTTTGGAGATCCGGCACATTCGAGCGACCGTCGGCCTATGGCGGCTGTACTTTCAAACTGGTCGTTGGCGAGGAGATCTTCTGACCGCATGGATGACCGGAAGTGGCCGGAACTCCCAATTCACAAACGCTACCAGCGTCTGGATCCAATGTTTCATTTTGGACAGTACGCGAACCGCGCCTTCGCGTTTGTACGTCTTCATGCAAGACAGCGGCCAGCCGACTTGGTTGGGGCCCTACGTCGCCACTGACGGGACGTGAGTTCGAGGTCTCGCCTGCGTAGCCGACCATACGAACTCTAGTGAACGGTGGCTCAGATTTGGTTGAAGGACCAACCCCCCAAAGCTCGAAAAAGATGGCTGGCCATCTGCAGCGTGCAAATTCTCTCTGCCGAGACCTTGCAAGAACCCGACATCGATCCGGGCTGCTTTATGGCGGCTATGGGTTGTGTGTTTCCTCGCTAAGCGGTAGGCGCGTGCCGACCAGTGCATCGGTCTGAGCTCGGGGCCGCGATCACGACGGGATTTCTGGACGCGTGCATTACAGCGGCAAGACCCCTTCCAGTCAGCGTCAGACCAGTCGCCCGGCAGCAGCCCGCATGCCGTCGAAGACCGCATCGGCCAGCGGGGCGGGGAAGCCTTTGGGCAGCTGCGATTGCACCTTGGCGATGACTTCGGGCGTGCGTGCGGCGATGTCGTCGATCAAGGGCTCGACCCCCCGACCGGCTTCGTCCAGGACGCCATGGCGTGCACCCAGGGCTACCCAGTGTCGGCGCAAGATGTCCCGCATCTTCCAATGCGCATTCTTAGCCCGCACGGCCATGGCCATCTTGACCTTGAAGGGCGACAGCTTCCCCGGTGCCTCTCCCAGAACCGGGTGGGCCGACAGCACGTCGTACAGCGGTGTGAGCTGGTATCGCCCACCGGGGCGCAGGAACAGGCTGAAGTTCTTGGCGTGGCCGTCGGTGGCGCACAGCATCCAGAACAGCAATTGCGCCTTGAAGAAGTCGCGCCGGTCCTGCTCGCGCGTCATCGATCCATCAAGCACATCGAAGATCCTGTCTATGCCAGGTCCGCCGTCGGCTTCGTACTTGGCTTCGGGCGCTACCCCGGTGGCCTGGCACATGTCTTCCTGCGGCAGCCGGATGAGGCGGCTGTCGCCGGACGGGTGCGTCCACCAGGTGCGGTCGAAGCGCCTGACCACCAGCACCTTCACGTCCTCGAACTGCAACGGCCGACAGTCCGCCACGGGCAGCCCGAACGCCTGCAAGATCAGCGAGCACAGCCACTCGTTCTCCACCGAGTCGCGCATGTCGAGCTTCATGCCACCGATGAGGCCCAACGGCAGCTTGAAGATGTGCGTCGTGGGCGTGTTGCCGCGCGGGAATGCCCACTGGCCGTCGCGCAGCAGCAGGGCCGTCTTCTCCTGGGCGCCCGCAATCGAGATGCGGAAGTCGTCGCCGTCGACACCCCAGCCCATGGGATTCGACGTTGTCGTGCCACGCAGGATCTGGGCGACCTGGGCGTCGCTCAGGCGCTCAGATTGCAGGGGCGAGGTGCCGGCCGAGGTCTCACCATCAGGGAGAATTTCGAGCGCGCCGACACAGTCTCGGCCGATCTCAGTGAGCAACTCGAACGCACGGGTTGACCCGGTGTTGAAGCGTCGCGCCAGCCGGTTGCGAATGGCCTTGCTGTCGGGCAGCAGGTTCTCGAAGTACGCGCTGACCTTGTCACCGCGATGCGGCGCGTTGCCCGGCGTGAAGGGCAAGGACAGTGAAAGGGCTCGGCCTTGCTCCGATTGCGTCCAGGTCAAGTCGTACTGGAGGGTGTCGGGGGCGTCGGGCGCCGCGCTCCAGGTGCCGACGAAGGCCCCGTTCATCCAGAGGCCCAGCGCGCGCTTGTGAGAGTGGCGGCCCATGGCTTACCAGACGGGTTTGCCGGTGGAGGCTTGGGCGGATGGGCCAGCCGTCGGCGATGTCCCGGTTGACGGCGTTTCGAGCGTCAGTTCCACGCCCAAAATGTTGAGCAGCTTCAGCAAGCTCGCAGCGCCAACTTTTTCCGCGTTGCGTTCCATCGCCGAGTAGGTTTGTTGAGAGACCCCCAGGCGCAGGGCGACTTCGGTCTGCGTGAGCCCGACCGCTTTGCGGAAAGCTTGGAGCAGCGGTGGCAATTGCGAGGCGACGCGAACGGTGAACTTGGGCATACAGATCCTGTGCTGTGAAACAATAATACAGTATTTGATATGTATTTATAATTTACAAACTATAAGCTGTAAATTTGATAAACAGATCAGGCGCTGTGAACCATGCAGAGGATTGATGTCTGCATTCGAAGGCCACTCAGTGCCCACGGCACCACTCACACGATTTTGCAAATTCCGGCATGATGAAACCAATCGTTGGTTCAAATGTTTTTGGAGGTTCGTCATGCTGAACATTCGCCGCAGAATATGGGTCTCAGGCATCGCAGCACTCGGCTTGATCGGGCCGCTGGCAGTCAGCAAGGCGCAGGCCGCTGGCGTGTCAGCCAAGCAGGCCGCGCAAATTCAAGCGGTGGTGCAAGCCCAGCTCAAAGCATTTGCAGCCGACGATGCGGTGCGCGCTTTTTCATTTGCCACGCTGCGCATACGCAAGGCGTTTGGCAATGCCGACAGCTTTTTGGCGATGGTGCGGGCAAGCTATCCGGTGGTGTACCGGCCTGCGTCGGTGTCGTTTTTCAAGCCTGAAAAAGTGGACGGCGCATGGCTGCAACGGGCGCAGATGAGCGACGAGCAGGGCGTGCTGTGGCAGGTCACGTATTCGCTTGAGCTTCAGCGCGACGGCGGGTGGCGCATCAATGGCTGCGAGGTGGTGGCCAGTGAAGGGCGCGTTGCTTGAATTTTGAAAGGCCCCGAGGTAGGCGGTATTCGTGCCGCACTTCACGGGAATGAATTCACGCGCTGGCGCTAGCCTCAAGTCGCCACCCTTTGGTGGCTGCACCCCAGGCACGCCATGTCAGCACCAACACTTTCTCGCCCCGCATCTAAGTTCACCAGCGCCACCAGCACTGCCAGCGCCAACCAAGCACCCAAGTCGTGGGTGCTGTTTTTCAGGGCCAACCGCCGGGCGCTGATTGAACTGGCGGCGGCCAGCATGTTGATCAATGTGTTTGTGTTGTCGCTGCCACTTTTCTCGATGTTGGTTTACGACAAAGCCGTGGGCAACGAAATTCATGAAACCCTGTTTGCCCTGACGGCAGGCGTTTTGTTGATCTTTGCGTTGGAGCTGTGTTTGCGCATTTCACGCGTGTTCATGATTGAGCACGCAGGCGCGCGTTGGGATGCGCGCTTGGATGAGCGTTTGATGCGCGGCGTGTTGGCCGCGCCGCTGTCCAAAGCCCTGCCTGTGGGCGATGTGATGGGCCGCTACCGCGACCTCAGCGGCACGCGCGATGTGCTGAGCGCGCAGTTTTTATTGCCTTTGGCCGACGTGCCTTTTGTGCTGCTGTTTGCGGTGGTGCTGTGGGCCATTGGTGGGCCTTTGGTGTGGGTTCCGTTGGTGATGGGTGGGCTGTTGTTCACGGCCTGCGTGCTGCTGCAAAAGGTATCGCGCGGCCGTCAAAACGTGGCCAACGCGGCGCACAGCCGCAAATTGAATTGGTTGGCCGACGTGCTCATGACGCGTGAAAGTTTGGCCGACCCGCGCGCTGCGTCGGTGGCCGTGCTGGGCATGCGCACGCCGTCGCAGCTGGGTGCTCGCGCGGCTTCGCGCGCACGGCTGTGGTCACAAATGGTGCAACAAGTGTTGCCGGTGGGCATGGCGTTGACGTCGGCGCTCACGTTGGTGGCGGGTGTGTTTTTGATTGAAGCGCAGGCGCTGTCGGTGGGCGGTTTGATATCGAGCACGCTGCTGGCCGGTCGCATGGTCGCGTCCCTGTGCGGACTGGCACCGGTGCTGTCGCGCGGCCAAGAATTTCGGCGCGCAGTGCAAGGTTTGGGCGAGGCGGTGAACTTGGATGCCCCGGCGATTGACGTGGTGGCCAACGACGCGTCAAGCATCAGCGCATTCGCCTTGGAAGGCCTGCGTTTGGAAGGTGTGGCGTTTGCTTATGACGCCCAAGCTCATGGCCAAGCTGGTAGCCAAGCCAGCAACCAAGCCCCAGCGCAAGACGCCCGCAAAATTCTGCAAGACGTGACGGTGGCATTGAAGCCTGCCGAGTTGGTGGTCATCGTCGGCGCATCGGGCGCGGGCAAGAGCACCTTGCTGCGCTTGTTGGCCGGGCACTTGACGCCTGACGCCGGCCGCATGGCGTTTGCCGCGCACGTGATCGACGGCCCCGGCGCGCGCCGCTGGATGGCGGCGCAGGTGGCCTACAAACCGCAAGACGCGGTCTACATCGGCGGCAGCTTGACCGAGGTGGTGATGCCTGGTCAAAGCGTGGTGAACGAAGCCGCTGTCACGCAAGCCCTGCGTGCCGCTGGCTTGGGTTCGGCCCTGGACAAAGGCGAATTGGGACTGACGTCTGAAGTGGGCACCAACGGTGCGGGTGTGTCGGGTGGGCAGCGTCAGATGCTGGCTTTGGCACGCGTGCTCGCGTCTGACCGCGCGGTGCTGTTGTTGGACGAACCCACCTTGGGCTTGGACCGCAGCGCACAAGAAGGCTTGCTGAGCGCGCTGGCCGCATTGCGCACCTCGGGTCGCTGCGTGGTGGTGGCCACGCACACCACTGAATTGATACAAATGGCCGACCGTGTGTTGGTGCTCGACAAAGGCCGCATTGTGGCCGACGCGCCGCCGTCGCGCTTGCTCAGCCCGGCCAACAACGCGATGCCGCAGCGTGCTGATCGGGCTGCCGCGCAGGGCGCCGGGCGCACGGCGGCTTGATATGTTGCCCGCGCGGTGGCGCGATGAGCCTCTCAACCAGCGTGCAGAACAGCGCCCCGAAGCTGCCGCTTATCGAGTTAGCAATTTTTCGCAGCCAGCACACCATGCTGGCATGAGCCATCAAACCCCTTTCCGCCCTGCACTTGCCGTGCGCTCGGCCCTTCACAGCGCCACATTGCTTGCGTTTGTGCTTGCATCTCTGAGTGCCGCACTCGGTGTGCAAGCGCAGTCGCTGACGCAAACCATGGCCAACACGCGGCCCAAGCCGCCGATGACCACGCCGCCTTTGGAAGCGCCCGTGCGGCTGAGCGATGTGAAGCAGGCCGTCAGGGCGGTGCGCAGCGACCTGGCTGAAACGGGTCAGGTTTTGGTGCAAGCCGTCAGCACCACCGACGGCCCTCAATCTGTCAAAGCGGCGGTTAAAGCAGCTGCCAAACCATCAGAAAAACCGGCAGTCAAATCGGCAGAAGCCAGCCGCCCCGTTTTGCTCAGCGACTACGAGCTCAATGCAATCAAAGAGCGCAACGAGCGCGCCGAACGAGGAGATCGCGGCGAGCGCGCCGTGCGCCTCAGCGAGTTGTCGCGCCTGCTGGAACTGCCCGCCGTGCTGACGGTGGAGCCATCCAAAAATGCCGCCGTTCCAGCCTCGGGTTCTGCTGCTGTCTCTGCTTCTGCCGCCGAAACCTCCGATATCAAAACCGCCGCGCGCTTGGGCCTGGCCAACAGCCTGGACGTTGAGGCCGCGCGCCGACGCTTGGAGACTTTTGGCCACACGCGCGACGCCGCCCGGGGTGCCTTGCTGCCACGTGCTGATGCGCGCTTTGCGGTGGGCCGGGGCACGCTGGCCAGCGTTGAGCCGCACCTGAGTTCTGACCGCAAGGAATACACCGCCACGCTGCGCCAAGCCTTGCTTGACGAGCCTGCGCGTCGCGAATTGACGCGCCAAGGCGTGCTCACCAACTCGGCTGAATTGCAAGTCAGCGGTGCTGCCAGCAATGCCTTGTTGGAGTCGGCCGGGGCGTGGCTGTCTGTGCTGCAAGCGCGCGTGTCGGTGCAGCTGGGCATGGAATACACCGCCTTGCTCGACGAGCTGTCGCGCTACATCACCGAACGCGCAGCAGCCGGTGGTGCCAGCCCGGCCGACCGCGAACGCGTGCGTGGCCGCGTGGCCAATGTGCGCGCCAGCATGGCCGACGCCAACGCCGCGCTCAAGGTCGCCGCGCGCAATCTCACGCGCTTGACCGGCACCACACCGTCGGCCATTGCACTTAATTTTTCGGCGTCTGACTTTGCCGTGCCCGCCGAACGCGAAACCGCGCGTGAGCTGGCCTTGGCACAGAACTTTGAACTGCTCGCGGCGCGCGCCGAAGTCATCGCCTCTGAAGTAGAGCGTGACGTGGCGCGCAGCCGGTTTTTGCCGCGTGTGGAGTTGGAACTCACCCACTCGCGCACCACCAATTCGGGGGGCCAAGAAAACTTCAGCCGCGACACGCGCGGCATGGTGGTGGTCAGCGTGCCGCTTGCCAACGGCGGTGCTGACCTGGCGCAAGTGCGCGCCGCCACGTCGCGGCGCAGCGAGCTGCAAGCCAAGGAAGGCAACGTCGAGCGCAAGTTGTCGCAGGAGCTGGAGACGGCGTATGCCAACTTGGAAGCCTCTGGCCAACGCTACAGCGCCGTGCGCGATGAGTTGGAGTCGAACGCCAAAGTGGTGGCCGCATTTCGCGCGCAAATGTTGGGCTCTAACCGCTCGCTGTTGGAGGTGCTGGATGCCTTTCAGCGTTTGCACCAAAGCCGCCTTGATTTGACCCAGTCGCTGGTGTCTGAGGCGCAAAGTCAGTTGCGCGTCGCGCACCTCACCGGCTCGCTCGCCACTGTGTTTTCAGCAGCTCCCTGAGGTCAAAACATGGAAGGCGGAAAAACCACCAATTTTTGGCCGGGCTTTGTGGACGCACTGACCAACGTCGTGATTGCCATGGTGTTCGTGATCGTGGTGTTGGCCATCGCGCTGTCTTTCTCGGCGCAGTTGCTGGCCAAGCGCATGGCCGCGCGCATCACCGTGTTGGAACAGCAAGGCAAGGCCACAGAAGCGCAAGCCGCCGCCAGCGCCCCCGAGCTCATCGTCCGGCGTCTGGCGCCGTCGTCGAAGTCGTCGAACGACCCGTCGCCCAACACATCGGTTGAGTCGGCCGACGACGTGCTGCGTGTCGAGTCGAAGATGGCCGCGCCCATACGCATCAATGTCAAAGGCAATGAAGAAAAGATGGTGGCAGCCGGCGGAAAAATGCAGCCATCTGACCGCTACATGCTGCTTGAGTTTGAAGCCACAGCGCTCACGCTCGATGAAGCCGCCAGCAAAAATTTGGCCGGGTCACTCGACAAGTTGAAGCAGCAACTGGCCAACGCGCCACCCGGCACCAAAGTGGTGTTGGTGGCCAGCGGACCCGACATCGAACTGTCTGACATCCAGCGCGCCGGCTACATCCGCGCCATGGCGGTTCGCAATGAATTGCTGGAGCAAGGCATCGCGGCCGAGCGCATCGCCACGCGTTTTGACATGAAGGCACGGCCTGCCAAAGCCACCATCAGTTTGCGCATAGAAGGAGGCACGCCTTGAACACAACGACGATCACATCTGCCACGCCGGTTTCTCACTCCGCCGGTTGGGTGCTTGGCCATTTCGACGGCTCCATGGGCCATGCGCGCAAGCTGCGGCTGCCACGTTTGATCGTCTACAGCGCAGCGCTGCTTGTCGTGGCCATGGTGGCTTGGGCGGTGTGGGCGCAGGTGGACAAAGTGGTGCGCACGCAGGGTCGCATCGTGCCTTCGGTGAAGCCGCAAATGATTCAGCACCTGGAAGGCGGCATCGTCTCCAAGGTGTTTGTGCGTGAGGGCGATGTGGTCGCCAAGGGTGCCAGTTTGGTGGCGGTGTCTGACCTCATGGCCAGCTCATCACGCGGCGAAAAGCGCGCGCGCTTGAACGGCTTGATGGCGCGCTCAGCGCGCTTGGAAGCCGAAGCTGCGGGCGCATCGCGTGTGTTGTTGCCTGAGGGTGTGAACGCCAACGCGCCTGAAGTTCGCAATGAGAACGACGCCTTCGCGGCGCGCCAAGACAAGCTGCGTCAAAGCACCCGCGTGTTGCAAGAACAAGCCGCGCAAAAACGCCAAGAAGCCAATGAAATGGAAGCCCGCCGCAAAGGCTTGGCTTCAGAGGCCGAGGTGGCCAAACAGCAGCTCAACTTGGTCAACAACATGATGGCGCGCAACGCGGCGTCGCAGTTTGAATTGCTGGAAGCCAAAGCCCGCGTTGAGCGCCTCAGCACGCAAAGCCGCGAAGCCGAAACCGCCATCCCGCGCCTTGCTTCGGCAGCGCAAGAGCTGCAAGCCCGCATGGCTGAGGCACAGGCGCAGTTCCGCTCAGAGGCGCGCTCGGCGCTCACCGAAACCAAGGTCGAGCTGCAACGCCTGCAAGAAGACATGCGCACCGAAGACGACCGCGTCACCCGCACGGTGGTGCTCGCACCCGTGGCGGGCACCGTCAACAAGCTGCTGGCCAACACCGTGGGCGGCGTGATCCGTCCGGGTGAAACGCTGCTGGAACTCACGCCCGCCGACGGCGCGGTGGTGATTGAAGCGCGCGCCACGCCCGCCGAGCGCGGCACCTTGCAAGTGGGTCAGCGCGCCGTGGTGCGTGTGGCCGCGTTTGACTACACCGTGTTCGGCACCTTGCCCGCGCGCGTGACCGAAATCAGCGCCGACTCACTCGCCGATGAACGCGGCGAACGCTACTTTCGTGTGGGCTTGTTGGTTGACCCGACCAGCCAGCAAAAGTTTGGTCAGCCACTCACGCCGGGCAGCAGCGTGACGGCCGATTTGGTCACCGGCCAACGCACGGTGGCGCAGTACCTGTTGTCGCCTTTGCGCGGATTGGGTTCGACCGCCTTTCGTGATCGCCATTGACAGTGATCGCCATTGAGAACGAGCGCCATTGACAGTGATCGCCATTGACACAACGTTGAAAAAAACCATGAACACTGAAACACCTCGCGCAAAAAAAGATCCGTTCGGACTGAGGTATCGAAGTCTTGCGCTGACCCTTCCTTCGATACATCAGGGCGAACGGGGAGGCGACCTCAGGGCGAACGGGAAACCCAACTCAGTTCGCACGGGTTTTGTTTGTGTTTCTCGTCAAACGAACAGCACTGAATCATGAGCAACTTGAACAACGCCAGTGAAACCCTGGCCGTGAACGATGCGGTGCAAGCCGCCGCAACAGGCACGCTGACAGCGCCAGTTGCCATTCGCACCGACCATCCTGCAGCAGGTCTCAGTCGCCGCCACCGTTTGTTGGTGTGGGTGCCGCTGGTGTGCGTGATGGCGTTTGGCGCGGCCTTTTGGCACTTCGTCAGCTTTGCCATCTTGTCCAACCCAGCTTTGAACGGCGTGATCTTTTTGGTGATGGGTTGGGGCTCGTACACCATGCTCGGCCACGTGGCGGGTGTGTATGCCGAAGACTCGGTGTTCCGCAAGGGAATGGCCTGGCTGCGCGCCGGTGTGGGCGGCAGTGAACAAGACCCGCGCCTGGGCCCACCGGCCTTCGTGCTGGGCATGATTGAGCGTCTGCAAAAACTCGGCTTGGGTCACCAGGTTTACCTGCACAGCTCGGCCATGGAGCCCGAGCTGGAAGCGCTGGAGCAATACCTCGACAAGAAGCAAGAGCTGTCGCAGTTTTTGGTGGGTTTGATGGTGGGCTTGGG
>JANYJJ010000174.1 GCA_025358485.1 Burkholderiales bacterium
CAGCAGCAGGGCCGCGAGCCTTTGGTGGCAGTGCACGAACTGATGCAGTCACATCGCTTGGTGTGCTTGGGCGAAATGCATGATTTCGCAGGCCGGTATCTGTTGCCCGAGCTGGTTGCCAGCGCCGCTCAAGCCGGAGCGACGTGGTTGTTCCTTGAGATCTATGCCGACGAGCAATCCGAAATCGATGACTTTGTTTGCACAGGACAAACCGCAGATTTGCCTGAATCTGCGGGCGGTGGTGGCGACCCCGTCATGCAGTTCCAGCAACCCTATGTAGACGTTCTACATGTCGGCCGGACACACGGTTTGCGCATGGTTGCCATTGACGTGCAAGAGGCCGACACAGTTCAGCGCAACCGGCACATGGCTGCTGCGATTGCGGACTGCTTGAACAGCGAGCCCGACTCGCGTGGCGTGGCAGTGGTGGGTCAAGCGCACTTGGTGCCGCGGCACTTCCTTGGGTATGGCGACTCGATGAGCACCTTGCTACGCAAGCATTGGAACCACTCGTTGGTGACGGTGGGCCGCGCCGTTCCAGACGCCATGCCGCAGTTCAGTGTTTGGTCAGACATTGCAGCGGTGCGTAGGCCCAAACTTTTGGCCATGAAAGAGTCCCTGTTTGCCTCGGTGCCCGCCACACACTACAGCGAAACCTTGAACGGCTCCGACTTTGACCATTTGCTTTTTTATCCCGCATCTGCGGTCTTGGGGCGAAAACGGCAGCGCTGAGGATGCGTGGCTCGAGCATCAACTCGCCCGCACAAACACGAATAGAGCGTCAGAAAAGTCACTTGCATTGAAGTACATGTCGCGGTGAAGTTGATTCGTGTCGACAAACCGAAGTCTCGTTTGATTTGCAATTTTCTTTCAGGGTCAATGCGCTTGTTTCGCGCCGAAGCCATCAATTCGGCTTTGTGTCCTGAACAAAGGAACACCCGTTGAAGTCTGCAAGCGCTCGTCCGGCAGTATTGTTTTGCTTCATAGATGCCATCCTTACGCGACCGACAGCAACGTGATTGAAGGGCACATGGACTGCGCTGCGTCTGCGGGTAAATCGTCGGCCCTGCAAATCCCCTGCAACCCGCATGAATGCTATCGATCCGGGGTAAACGCGGTGCACCGAATCCCTCAAGAAGCGTTGTCTACAGATAATGTTTCTGGGGGATTTCGATGACTGACACTGCCGATTTCTTCCGCGCCCGCCTGGACGAGATGGTCGACATCAAGCACCCGCTGGTGGTGTTGAGCAAACGACTTCCCTGGGGCGCGATTGAACAAGCGCTGGCACCGCACTTCGCCCGCAAACCCCGCCCGGGCGAGAAGATTTCTGCGTCCGATCTGCTGGGTGAACACCAAATCGAATTCGGCACTGGCATCAGCCCCGCAGGCCGACCCCGTCTGCCGATACGCCTCATGGCCAGCCTGCAGTACCTCAAGAATGCCTTCAACCTCAGCGATGAAGAATTGGTCGAACGCTGGAGTGAGAACGTCGTGTGGCAATACTTCAGCGGCATGACCTACTACGAGCCCCGCCTGCCCTGCGACCCCACCCAGATCGGCCGCTTTCGCCGCGCCCTGGGCGAAGAAGGCCTGGAGCAATTGCTCAAAGCCACCATCCAGACGGCAGTCGATATCCGGGCCATCAAGCCCGCTGAGCTGGAACGCGTGATCGCCGACACCACCGTCCAAGAGAAAGCCATGGCCCACCCGGTGGACAGCCGCTTGCTGGAGATCGCGCGTCACAAGGTGGTCAGTGCCGCCAAGCGAGTGGGCATCAGCTTGAAGCAAACCTTCGCCGCCGAAGGCAAGACGCTGCGGCGCAAAGCCGGTGGCTACGCCCACGCCAAGCAGTTCAAGCGTTTGAAGAAAGCCGTCAAGCGCCAGCGCACCATCCTGGGCGTGGTGATGCGTGAGGTGCAGCGCAAGTTGGAGGCGATGAAGTCATCTTCACCCACGACAACGACAACAACATCGACGACAACGCCAGTTGCCTCAACGCTGAGTGGTTTGAACACCCTGCTGGAACGCGCCGAGCGCATCCGCACGCAGCAGCGAGCCGACAAGAACAAGCTGTATGCGCTGCACGCCCCGGAGGTTGAATGCATCGGCAAAGGCAAAGCACGCAAGCCCTATGAGTTTGGCGTGAAGGTGAGTTTGGTGCTTCTTGCGTCAATTCGACACCTGCGCGGTTTGATGGTGGGAGCCCGAAGTTTCACGGGCAACCCGTATGACGGCCACACACTGGCGGCGCAGCTAGAGCAGACCACCAACTTGATGCAAGACCTGGGGCGCACTCCCAAGCAAGTCATCGTGGACTTGGGCTACCGGGGTGTGGACGCCGATAACCCCGGCGTGCAAATCATTCACCGGGGCAAGTACAAGTCGCTCACGTCATTGCAGCGCAAGTGGTTGAAGCGGCGCCAGGCGATTGAACCGCTGATCGGGCACACCAAAGCTGACCACGGCATGCAGCGCTGTTGGCTCAAAGGCGCGCTGGGTGATGCCCTACACGCGCTGAGCTGTGCTGCGGGCTACAACATACGCTGGTTGCTCAGAGCCATTGCGGGCCAGGCCGCAAAAGACGCGAAAGCGTTTTTATGGGCCTTGTTGGGGACGGCGGTAGGGGCCAGACTGGCAGCAGGTAGGGCGTTTCAGGCGTTTGCTGGCGTTGTGGGCCTGCTGGTGCAAGCCGGGCGCGGTCTCATTGGTTCAAGACGTGCGCAACTCCAGCCGCGCGGCTCGCTTTCGGCTGGATAACAGCGATTTTGCAGGGCCGACTAAATCGCTTTGTTTCAGCGATGCATGGTGCTTGGGTTGTTTCAATCGCAGCCAAGCTGCCGCAGTTTTGAAAGCAGCGGGTGGGAGTCAAGAGCGGGCGATGTTGAGCCACGCCCTGGTAAGCCGGGCAAGCGCCTATCAGGACAAGACGCCAGCCACCCAGGCTTTGGTGCTGAGCCAGATGCTGCACGCCGCGCGAATGCTGCGCGTTGTAGACATGCTGGCAAGTCCAACGCTTCCCTCCATTCCTCTGCTGCACAGGCTCGCCGCCGAGAACGCCAAGAGCGCGTCGTCTGTTGTCGCAACCGCCTTGTCCAATCCTCGTCTGGGCAGCGCGACCGCCGTCGTTGAGCAGCTGTCAGCGCTGAGCCAGCGCTCTGAAAAGTTATCAGCGTTGCAGCGGTGGGTTGAACAAGTGGTTGACGACAATTACCTTGGCCGGTTAACGACAACTATGTTGGCCGGTCAGAGGCCTATCCTGGGCGGGTCTGGGAGGCGGGGCTACCGTTGAATCTTCGAACACCAATCGGAGGTAAGCGGCATGCCCGGCAAGCG
>JANYJJ010000165.1 GCA_025358485.1 Burkholderiales bacterium
GCCGTTGTCAGTGAGCACACCGGCGCGCAAGGCGGGCTCGCCGCCCAAAGCCCTCAAGCGCCGCATGATCTGCGCAGACGCCATCGGGATCACTTCAACGGGCAAAGGAAAGCGGCCCAACACCTCAACGCGCTTGGACGCGTCGGCAATGCAAATGAAGCGTTCGGCCAAGCTGGCCACGATTTTTTCGCGGGTCAGCGCCGCGCCGCCGCCTTTGATCATGCAGCCGGTGCCGTCGATTTCATCGGCACCGTCCACGTAGACCGGAATGCTGAGCACCGCATTGCTGTCGAGCACGTTGATGCCGTGCGCGCGCAGGCGCTGGCTGCTGGCGTCGCTGCTGGACACCGCGCCCGCAATGGTGTGTTTGATGGTGGCCAGCGCGTCGATGAAGCAGTTCACGGTGGAACCCGTGCCCACGCCGACGATGCTGCCAGGAACCACGTAGGCCAAAGCGGCTTGCCCCACCAGGGCTTTCAATTCGTCTTGGGTCATTTTTTGGAGCCGTTGAAGGCACGCGTTTGCGACAATCGGCGGATTATCGAAGACAACAAAACGACTTGAACCCATGGCCCTGATTCCTTACGCCCTGACCCGCCCCTTTTTGTTTGGCCTGGACCCAGAAGCCGCGCACGACCTGACGCTGGGCGCGTTGGCGCGCTTTCAACACACGCCGCTGATTTGCACGGTGTCGCAAACACGCGTGGCCGATCCGGTGACGGTGGCCGGTTTGAATTTCCCCAACCGCATAGGCTTGGCTGCGGGTTTGGACAAAAACGGCAAGTGCATCGACGGCTTGGGGGCCATGGGTTTTGGCTTCATTGAAGTGGGCACAGTCACGCCGCTTGCCCAAAGCGGCAACCCCAAGCCACGCATGTTCCGCTTGCCCGAGGCACGCGCGCTCATCAACCGCCTGGGCTTCAACAACGACGGCTTGGACGCCTTTGTGCGCAACGTGCAGCGCGCCAGTTTTCGCAGGCGCGGCGGCATTTTGGGCTTGAACATCGGTAAGAACGCGGCCACGCCGATGGAGCGCGCGGTGGACGACTACTTGCTGTGCCTGGACGGCGTCTACCCGCATGCCGATTACGTGACGGTGAACATCTCGTCGCCCAACACACAGAACCTGCGCGCCTTGCAGAGCGACGCGGCTTTGAACGCTTTGCTGTCGGCCGTCCAAGAACGTAAAACCGCGCTGGCTGCCAAGCACGGCCACAGCGTGCCCATCTTCGTGAAAATCGCGCCCGATTTGGACGAAGCTCAGGTGCAGGTGATTGCCGCCACGCTGCAACACAACGGCATCGACGGGGTGATTGCCACCAACACCACCATCGCCCGCGAGGCGGTGCAAGGCATGACGCACGGGGCAGAGCTTGGCGGCCTGAGCGGCTCACCGGTATTGGCCGCGTCGAACCGTGTGATTGCGCAACTGCGAGCGGCCTTGGGCGCGAAATTCCCCATCATCGGCGTGGGCGGCGTGATGAACGCGGCCGACGCGCAGGCCAAAGTGGCGGCGGGCGCTGACCTGGTGCAGATCTACACAGGCTTCATTTATCAAGGGCCGGAATTGGTGACACAGGCGGCGCGGGCGTTGAAAAAGAAACCTTGAAAAAGACGCGCTGAAACAAACTCATCTAAATGCGCGAACAACTTCGCGCATCGCTGAAACAAACTGCTGCGGCGTGGGCGATCGGTGCCGATAAACACTGAACGTATTTTTGCGTTGCGCCAGTCTTGTCCAAGCCCCACCGCCAGCCGCCATGTCGATCAATCCGTTATCGAAAGCCGCCGCCAAGCCAAGCGAAGCACGCAAACCGTCAGGATTCGCGCCGCTTCGCTTCGCGCAAGCTGTGTTTTCCAAGCAAGTGAAGTTCAAGCGCGATGAGGTGGGTTTCAAATTTGTGCTGGAGAACGAAGGCGCGCAAAGCGGCGGTGCCGAACCCGCGCCACCTGTTGTGCATGCCGCCGAGCAGCACGCGCAAACGGTCACCGTCACGGTAACCGCCGCCTCCAGCCTGTGCGAACTGATGGACTCTGCGCCCGGCTGCCGCAACGCGTTTCGTCACTTGGCGAGCATTGAACAGTGGCTGCTCAACACCGACGGCGAAGGCCTGTTCTTGTTTGACTTGAGCGCCAACCACCTCAAACAAGCACTGCGCCAACTCAACGGCTTGTGGATGGAACCGGCCCCTGCCGAGCTGGCAGCGCTGCGCGGCAAGATGTCCGACGCACTGGCCGCGCAAGAGCGACGAGAGAAAGAAGACACCGCACCGTCCCGAGGCAACTTCGGCGTGCTTTCTTCATTTTTGGTCGATGAAAAAATGCAAGTCAGCGAAGGCCGCGCGTCTGATTTTCATCAACTCAGTGAGAATTGGGGCCAGCCTGGTTTGGTACCGATAGAGCGTTGAAAGCCTCGGCGGCGCTCACAAGATCCGCACGCTACAAAATCGGCACACCGGTTTTGGATTGCAACTCTTCACGCGTCACGCCGTCCGCCAGTTCCACCAACTTCAAGCCCTGCGGCGTGACGTCAAGCACGGCCAGATCGGTGATGATGCGGTCAACCACGCCCACGCCGGTCAACGGCAAGGTGCAGCTCTGCACAATTTTCAGGTCGATGCTGCCGTCTTTCTTTTTGGCAACGTGCTCCATCAACACCAACACGCGGGCCACGCCGGCCACCAAGTCCATCGCGCCGCCCATGCCCTTGACCATCTTGCCGGGGATCATCCAGTTGGCCAAATCGCCCATGGCGCTGACTTGCATGGCGCCCAAGATGCTGAGGTTGATCTTGCCGCCACGGATCATCGCGAAGCTTTGCTCTGATCCAAAAATGCTGGAACCAGGAATGGTGGTGACGGTCTGTTTGCCAGCGTTGATGAGGTCGGCGTCAACTTGGTCTTCGGTCGGAAATGCGCCTATGCCGAGCATGCCGTTTTCGCTTTGCAGCCACACCTCGATGTCAGGCGCCACGTGATTGGCCACGAGCGTGGGCAGGCCGATGCCGAGGTTGACATAAAAGCCGTCTTGCAATTCGGTGGCGGCGCGTGCGGCCATTTGGTCGTGTGTCCAGGGCATATTTTTCCTTCTTGATGAATTGCAGCCGCCTTTCAGCGGCTGACTTTCGCGGACTAACTTTTACCCGTTCGCCCTGAGGTATCGAAGTGAGTGTTGGCGCGGGACTTCGACACCTCAGTTCGAACGGTTGTGAATTGGTGTTCGAGAGGCCGACTAAAGCGCCGCCGCGACAGCCACCGTCACCGTGCGCTTTTCAATGCGCTTCTCCGGCGACGCGTTCAGCACGATGCGGCTCACGTAAATGCCGGGCAAATGCACTGCATCGGGATCAAACGCACCGGTGTCAACAATCTCCTCCACCTCCGCCACCGTGATCTTCCCCGCCATCGCCACAGCCGGGTTGAAGTTGCGTGCGGTGCGGCGGAAGATGAGGTTGCCGCTGCGGTCGGCTTTCCAGGCTTTGACGAGCGAGACTTCGGGCAACAACGCACGCTCCATCAGGTACACCTCGCCGTCGAACTCGCGCGTTTCTTTGCCTTCGGCCACCAACGTGCCCACGCCGGTTTTGGTGAAAAAGGCCGGGATGCCTGCGCCGCCAGCGCGCAGCTTTTCGGCCAGCGTGCCTTGGGGTGTGAATTCCAATTCGAGTTCACCGGCCAAGTATTGCCGCTCAAATTCTTTGTTCTCGCCGACGTAGCTGGAGATCATTCGTTTGACTTGGCGCGACTCCAACAGCAAGCCCAAACCGAAGCCGTCAACCCCGGCGTTGTTCGAAATGAGGGTGAGGTTTTTAACGCCACTGTCTCGCAGCGCAGCAATCAGCGCCTCGGGAATGCCGCACAAACCGAAGCCGCCGACTGCGATCAATTGGCCGTCTTTGACGATGCCTTTCAGGGCTGCGGCGGCGCTGGGAAATACTTTGTTCATGGCTGAATCCAGTTCAAAAACTAACTCAAAAGTTGCCGCAAGCTGTCGGGCATGGGTGCCGATTTCTTGCGCGGAAAGTCTGTCCACACCGTCGTGGCACCGCCGCTTGCATGAATCACACCTGGCATGTCGACGCGCTCCAGCGTGGTGTAGGAATCAAAGCTGCTGCGACCCGGGTTGGCCACATACATTTTCGCCAACACATCGCCCGGGTATTCAAGCTGGATCAAAAAATTGCAAAACGCATTGATGATGACAACGCCCTCGCCGTCCTTGTTCAGCGGCAAACTTATGCTGCGCACCCACTCAATGCGCACGTTCTCCAGGTAGCGAAAGTAAATGGTGTTGTTGACATGGCCCATGGCGTCCATGTCGCCCCAGCGGATGGGCAGGGTCATCTCGAAGACGAATTTTTTCTGGTCGGGTATGTCGATGCGCATGGTCAGCCGCTTGGGTTTGCGTTTTGCGCGATGCCCAACTCGGCATACAAACGCTCGACCAAAGCGCGCAGGTTTTGAATCTCGTCCGTCATCTCAGCCTGCCTGGCTTTGAAGGCCGCGAGTTCGCTGATCGCGACCAAATCCTCTTCGCCTTCGCCGAATGCGGAGGCGAATGAAGATGTTGATCCCGAAGCCAGCAGAGAGTCAGCACCACACATCAAATGCGCCCACCTCGCCTCGCGCGCACCAGGCGCACGCGGCAGCTTCACCACCAGCGGGCCGCCTTTGTCTTCTGAGCGCTCGGCCAGCTCGACCAAGAAACCGTCTACCGACGACACATCGGCGAAGCGATGCAGGCGCTCGGAACCGCCGCGCAGCTCGGCGCTGGTCTGTGGGCCGCGCAAGATCAACGTCACCAACAAGGCCACAGACTGGCTCGGCAAGCCCATCGTCCGCGCGATGTTGTGTTCGTACTTGGTCACGCGCGAACCGCTGCGCTCAAACACCAAGTTCAACGCCTTTAACGCTTCGAGGGCGGTTTGCACATCGGCCTCAGAAGCATTCATCACCGGGTCGCGTGCGGTTTTTTGATTGCACGCCAACACCACAGTGTTCATCGACAGCGGGTAGCTGTCGGGAACGGTGAGGGCCTTTTCGAACAGCACGCCCAACACCCGGGCTTCTAACGATGTCAGTTGTCTCATCTTGTTTTGAATGCGCGGTAGAACCGCTTCAAATCGCGAAGCCGTCGTCAGCCTGAATCACCGCGCCATTGATGAAGTGGCTCTCATTCGCGCACACCATCATCAGCACCGAATCCAAATCTTTCGGGTGGCCTATGCGCTTGCGCGGCAGCATGTCGATCAGGCGCTTGCCTTGCTCGGTTTGCCAATGCTTGTGGTTGATTTCGGTGTCGATGTAGCCAGGGCAAATGGCGTTCACATTGATGCCGAATTTGCCCCACTCCAAGGCCATGGCGCGGGTCATGTGCACCACAGCGGCCTTGCTCATGCAGTACACGCCAATTTGGCCCAACACCTTGATGCCGGCCATCGACGCGATGTTGACGATGCGCCCGCCCGTGAAGGTGCCGGGTGCTGAGCCTTTGGCTCGCGCCAGCATGCGCTTGCCCACTTCCTGCGCCACAAAAAACGCGCCCTTGGTGTTGGTGTTGAAGATGAAGTCGTAGTCTTCTTCGGTCACGTCCACCAGCTTTTGCGTGGTGCTGACGCCTGAGTTGTTGATCAAGATGTCGATGCCGCCCATCTCGGTTTCGGCGTGCGCCACGGCGGCTTTGATGCTGTGCTGGTCGGTGACGTCCATTTCCACCACGTGCGCCACACCGCCGCCGCCTTCAATTTCAGCGCGCAAGGTTTTCAAGCGATCCAACCGACGACCGGCCAAAACCACCGCCGCGCCTGAAGCCGCCAAGGTCTTAGCGAACTGCTCGCCCAAGCCGCTGGACGCGCCAGTGATGAGGGCCACACGGCCCGACAGATCAATGTTGTAGCTCATGGAATGACTTTCTTGAGGCAGGAAAAGTGCTTTGAAGATAGCACGCAAGGTGCGCCGCGATCGTTAGAACTGAGGGTCGACGGCCGCTGTATGGGCGCTGCATAAGCGCTGTTCAAGCGCGGTCTGCGCGTGCACAGTGCGCACGTCTCTAAGCAAAAAGCACGACCGTTCTTTTTTGAAGGCAGCCCGCTAAAATTGCTGCACTTGAAAATTGGAGTGCCGCATGACCCCGCAAGCCATCCTCGATAAATTTGGCCCCCGTGAAGCCATGGAATACGACGTGATGATCGTCGGCGGCGGGCCTGGCGGTTTGGCCGCGGCCATACGCATCAAGCAGTTAGCGGCAGCGCAAAACAAAGAGGTGTCGGTGGTGCTGCTTGAAAAAGGCTCAGAGCCTGGCGCGCACATTCTGAGCGGCGCGGTGATGGACCCGATTGCCATCTTTGAGCTGTTCCCGAATTGGAAAGAACTCGGCGCACCGCTGAATCAAGCCGTGACCAGCGACGACGTCTACATTTTGAATGAGACCGGAGCGTTTCGCACGCCCGATGCGTTGGTGCCCAACTGCATGCACAACGACGGCAATTACGTCATCAGCTTGGGCAACGTGGTGCGTTGGATGGCCACGCAGGCCGAGGCGTTGGGCGTTGAAATTTTTCCCGGCTTCGCGGCGGCTGAAGTGCTGTACTCCGAGGCGGGTGCCGTCAAAGGCGTGGCAACTGGCAACTTAGGTGTTGAGAAGTCGGGCGAACCGGGCAGCGGCTTTCAACTGGGCATGGAACTGCACGCCAAGTACACCGTGTTTGCAGAAGGTGCGCGCGGTCATTTGGGCAAACAGCTCATTGCCAAATACATGTTGGACGCCAACCGCGAGCCGGCCAGCTATTCCATCGGCATCAAAGAACTGTGGGAAGTTCCACCCGCCAAAGCGCAGCCTGGCAAAGTGGTGCACACCGCCGGTTGGCCGATGGACACCAGCACCTTCGGCGGCGGCTTTTTGTACCACCTGGA
>JANYJJ010000019.1 GCA_025358485.1 Burkholderiales bacterium
GACAAGCCACCAGCCACGCCGCCGCCGCCAGCTGCGTAAAGCGCGGCCACCACGCTGCCAGCGGAGGTGCCCACCACCAAATCAATCTGAATACCAGCTTCTTCCAGCACCTGGATCATGCCGATGTGTGCAAAGCCGCGCGCAGCGCCGCCACCCAGAGCCAAGCCCACTCGCGGCGGCACAGCAGGGCGGGGCGGCTTCGGAATCACCACCTCGGGCGGAGGTGGCGCGGTGGTCACCGCTGTAGGCACGGCGGGCGGCGTGGTTTGGCAGGCGGCCAGCAACAACAGGGGCCCCAAGCAAGCGGCAAAGCGAAATTTCAGGATCGGCATGGGCCGAGTTTAGGAGTCGGCAAGCGTCAGATTTATCTTTATATGCGTAAATCGTATAAACAAACGATAAAACTGTAGTTCCTAAGAATAAAGAGAGTTTCTACATTCGCATTCTTCCTTGACACCGCGACCGCACCGCACGACATGACCACCACAGCAATTGCCATCGCCAGCGGCTTCGGCGTCGGCGCCATCGTCGGCATGACGGGTGTGGGCGGTGGTTCGTTGATGACGCCTCTGCTGCTGACCGTTTTCAAGTTGAACCCTGCCGTGGCCATAGGCACCGACCTGTGGTTTGCGGCCATCACCAAGACGGCGGGCTCGGTGTCGCACCACCGTTCGGGCCACGTGAACTGGCGCATCACGACCCTGATGTTGGCGGGCAGCATCCCGGCCGCGTTGGCCACCATTGCCTTGATGCACTACACCGGCGTCACCAAAGGCTGGGCCAGCACGTTGACGTTTTCGCTGGGCATCGCCTTGCTGGTCACGGCGGCGACTGTAGCGTTCAAAAAGCTGTGGTTCAGCGTGGGCTTGCGGCTGGAGCGTTGGATACCCGAGTCGCGCAAACCAGCGTTCACGGTGGCTTGCGGTTTGGTGTTGGGCGTGTTGGTGACGCTGAGCTCGATTGGTGCCGGGGCCATAGGGGCCACCATGATCATGCTGCTGTATCCACGCCTGGAAGCGCACAAAGTGGTGGGCACCGACATTGCCCACGCCGTGCCCTTGACCTTGGTGGCAGGCATCGGTTATGCCACTTTGGGCTTGGTGAACTGGCCTTTGCTGGGCGCATTGTTGACAGGCTCCATCCCCGGCATTTGGTTGGGCGCCCAGCTCACGCGCAAACTGCCAGAAACATTGATACGCAGCTTGCTGTGCGTGTCGCTTGTCATTGCCGGGTTGAAAGTGATCCGCTGAAATTGGATCCGCTGAAAGTGATTCGCAGAAAATAGCCGAAGCCACACCAATATCACTTTATGTACGCCTACACCGATTTCGACACCCACTTCGTGCGCCAACGCGCCGCCCAATACCGCGACCAGTTGCAGCGCAACCTCAGCGGTGAGTTGAACGGCGAAGAATTCAAAGCCCTGCGACTGCAAAACGGCTGGTACATCCAGCGCCACGCACCCATGCTGCGCGTGGCCGTTCCCTACGGCGAACTGAACGCCACGCAATTGCGCGCGCTGGCCAAAATTGCCCGCGACTTTGACCGTGGCTACGGCCACTTCACCACGCGCCAAAACCTGCAATACAACTGGATTCCGCTCGACAAAAGCGCCGACGTGATGGACGCCTTGGCCGCCGTCAACATGCACGGCATTCAAACCAGCGGCAACTGCATACGCAACACCACCAGCGACTGTTTTGCAGGCGTGGCCCCCGACGAAGTGGTCGACCCTCGGCCCTATGCCGAAGTGATACGCCAATGGAGCACCTTGCACCCTGAGTTTGCGCACCTACCGCGCAAATTCAAAATTGCCATCACGGGCGCGACAGAAGACCGCGCTGCGATTGCGTGGCACGACATCGGCTTGCAGGTCATAAAAAACGCTGGGGGCGAAGTTGGCTTCAAAGTCTTGGTGGGCGGTGGCATGGGCCGCACGCCGGTGGTGGGCACGGTGATCTCTGAGTTTTTACCTTGGAGCCAGATTTTAGTTTTCATTGAGGCCATCGTTAGGGTCTACAACCGCTACGGTCGTCGCGACAACCTCTACAAAGCGCGCATCAAAATTTTGGTGAAAGCCGAAGGCCAGGCCTTTTTGGACGACGTGGCCAGCGAGTTTGCGGACATCTTGCAGCGCGACGAACAAGGCGGCGCGCAGATCATTCCGCAAGGCGAGTTGGATCGCGTGTCAGCTAACTTTCAGCGGCCTGCAGGCGTGGTGGCAAACCACGCTGCCCTCAGCGTTCCCTTCGTTGTGCCAGCGGACGCGCCCGACGCCTACAAGCGCTGGCTAGATCGCAATGTCCACGGCCACCAAGTGGCTGGCTACCGCGCAGTGACGCTGTCATTGAAGCACCCCACCCAAGCGCCCGGTGACGCCACCGATGTGCAAATGGATCAGGCCGCCGACCTGGCCGACCGCTTCAGCGCCAGCGAATTGCGCGTGTCGCACGATCAAAATTTGGTGCTGCCGTGGGTGCGTCAAGACGACTTGTTTGCACTGTGGAAAGCCGCCCGCGCCGCCAGCTTTGCCACACCCAACATCGGCCTGTTGACCGACATGATTGCCTGCCCCGGCGGCGATTTTTGCGCACTGGCCAACGCACGCTCCATCCCGATTGCGCGCGACATCACCGAGCGCTTTGCCGACATCGATGAGCTGTACGACATCGGCGACATCGACCTTCACATCAGCGGCTGCATCAATTCTTGCGGCCACCACCACAGCGGCAGCATCGGCATATTGGGTGTCGATAAAGACGGCAAGGAGTGGTACCAAGTGTCACTCGGCGGGGCCGACGGTTCGGCCATTTCAGGTGGCTCGGTGGCGGGCAAAGTCATAGGCCCTTCGTTTGCTGCCGACGAAGTTGCCGACGTGTTGGAAGCCGTGATTGACACCTACCGCGCGCAGCGCAGCAGCGGCGCTGAGCGCTTTGCCAGCACCGTGAAACGCGTGGGCTTGGAGCCGTTCAAAGCGGCCGCCAATTTGGTTCGTCGGGCCACAGCCACAGACACAGCAAAAGCCGCGGCCGTGACGCGAACACCTTGAACTTTGAAAGCTGCCGCTCGTCTCCCTGCGCACATTCAATAAGCAATGAAATTCATCAAACTCAAAACCGATATTTGGCACACCGTGAGCGGCGAAGACGGTGCCACCTTGAGCATCACGCCTGCTGCGCATTTGCTGCTCAGCCTGACGCAGTGGCACGGCGTGCGCAGCCAGTGGCCACAAGGAATGGCCGTGGGTGTGGCAGTGCCGAATGACGCAGCCGTAGAAGACTTGGCCGACGACCTGCCTCGCCTGAGTCTGATTGCCTTGCAGTTCCCCAAGTGGACAGACGGCCGCGCTTACAGCCAAGCGCATTTGCTGCGCTCACGTTTTCGTTTTGCGGGCGAGCTTCGGGCCACCGATCAGGTGCTGGTGGACATGATGCTGCCGCTGAAGCGCACTGGTTTCACGTCGGTGGTGCTGCGTTCGGACCAGTCGCTCGAGTCTGCCGAGCGGGCGCTGACTTTCTTTGCCGGCAACTACCAAGGCGACGTGCTGGAACACCGCCCGCACTTTAGCTTGACGCCTCAAGAAAGCGCTGCACTGATGACCCAACAGCAGCGTGACTTTATGCAAATTGGGGCCTCGATATGAACGCCGCGGCAGCTTCAGCCATCCGCTTGTACGACCGCCCCAGCGCCGAGTTCGATGGCCGCGTGGCGCATGCCATCACCGCGCTTCAAGCGGCCGCCAACAATCACCCCGGCCGCATCGTGCAGTCGACCAGTTTGGGGGTGGAAGACATGGTGTTGACTGACCTGATCGCGCGCCATCACATCTCTATCAAGCTGTCCACTCTGAACACCGGCATGCTGCATGCCGAAACGGTGGCTTTGATCGACCGCATAGCGTCAACCTACGGCTTGAGCGTGAATGTTTACGAGCCCGTCGCCGAGGCCGCCATTCACTTCGTCGTAAAACACGGCGAGCGCGCCATGTTCGACAGTTTGGCCTTGCGCAAAGCCTGCTGCGGCATCCGCAAAATGGAGCCACTGTCCCGGATGTTGGCCGGCCAAACCGCTTGGGTCACCGGCCTGCGCCGCGAGCAATCCACCCATCGCGGCGGCGTGCCTTTCAGCGAACAAGACGACGCAGGCCGCACCAAATTCAACCCCTTGGCGGACTGGACTTGGGGCGACGTGTGGCACTACATCGCCATGCACAAAGTCCCCTACAACCCGCTGCACGACGCCTACATGCCCAGCATCGGCTGCGCGCCTTGCACGCGTGCGATTGCAGTGGGCGAAGACTTTCGCGCAGGGCGCTGGTGGTGGGAGGCAGAAGACGCGAAGGAATGCGGCCTGCATGTCAGCGAAAACACATCTTCATGGATCGGAAAAAACGCATGAATGGCCCCCTGACTGTCGATCAATTGCTGCCAGACCTGGACTCCACCCACCTCGACTGGTTGGAAGATGAAGCCATCTTCATCCTGCGCGAAACGGTGGCCGCGTTCGAGCGCCCCGCCCTGCTTTTCTCGGGCGGAAAAGACTCTTGCGTGGTGCTGCGTTTGGCCGAAAAGGCTTTCAAAAACAAGGCTGCGGATGGCGCTTACAAAGGCCGCCTGCCCTTCCCATTGCTGCACGTGGACACCGGCCACAACTTCCCCGAGGTGATTGCCTTTCGCGACCAGCGCGTGGCAGAGATGGGCGAGCGTTTGGTGGTGGGCCACCTCGAAGACTCGATGAAGCGCGGCACCGTGCGATTGAGCCACCCGCTGGAGTCGCGCAACGGCCATCAAACCGTGGCGCTGTTGGAAGCCATTGAGGCGCATCGTTTCGATGTGCTGATGGGCGGCGCGCGGCGCGACGAAGAAAAAGCCCGCGCCAAAGAACGCATTTTTTCGCACCGTGACAGCTTCGGCCAATGGCAACCCAAAGAACAGCGCCCCGAGTTGTGGACGCTGTTCAACACGCGCATTCGCCCCGGAGAACACATGCGCGCCTTCCCCATCAGCAACTGGACAGAGCTGGATGTGTGGTTGTATTTGGCACGTGAAAACATCCCGTTGCCCAGCTTGTATTTCGCGCACGACCGCCAGGTGATGCGCCGAAAAGGTTTGCTGGTGCCGCTGACCGAGGTGACGCCCACAGAGGCGGGCGAAAGCATCGAAACCGTGCAGGTGCGTTTTCGCACCGTGGGCGACATGACCTGCACCTGCCCGGTTGAAAGCAGTGCCGTGAACGCGACTGAAATCGTTGCCGAAACCTTGCAAGTGACCGTGAGCGAACGCGGTGCCACGCGCATGGACGACCGCACCAGCGAAGCGTCCATGGAACGCCGCAAAAAAGAAGGCTACTTCTGATGAACACGCCGAACACAAACCGCATCACCCCTTCCCCCGTCCAGGGGGAAGGCCGGGATGGGGGTGCAATGGCGGCGAAGAAGTCAAACCACCAAGACCACCGAGCCCTCAGATTCTTAACAGCAGGCTCGGTAGACGACGGCAAAAGCACCTTGATCGGCCGCTTGCTTTTCGACGCCCAAGCCATCCTTGCTGACCAGCTCGACGCGCTTGAAAAACGCGCTGCGGGCACGGCCATCGATTTGTCCTTGCTCACCGACGGCCTGGAAGCCGAGCGTGAGCAAGGCATCACCATCGATGTGGCTTACCGCTACTTCGCGACCAAGCAGCGCAAATTCATCATTGCCGACGCGCCAGGTCACGAGCAATACACCCGCAACATGGTCACCGCTGCGGCAGGCAGTGACGCGGCCGTGGTGCTGGTCGACATCACCAAGCTCGACCTCAGCGCCAACCCCATGCCGTTGCTGGCACAAACCCGCCGCCACGCGCTGTTGGCGCAGTTGCTGCGCGTGCCGAACATCGTGTTTGCGGTGAACAAGATAGACGCCACAGCCAACCCCGGCGCCGCATTTGCGGCCACGCGCGACGCGCTGGTGAAGTTTGCAAAACAAGCGGGCATCGAGGTGGCGGGCATCGTGCCGGTGTCGGCCCTGCGCGGCGACAACGTCACCGTGCCGTTGAACGTCGATTGGTACAGCGGCCCCACGCTGCTTCAACTGCTGGAGCAATTGCCCGCAGCGCAAGAGCGCAAAGAGGGCGACATGTTGATGCCCGTTCAGTACGTCGCCCGCGACAGCGGCGACGAACAAGAAGGCGCCGGCCACCAACCGCGCACTTTGTGGGGCCGCGTGGCCCACGGCTGCGTCAAGGCAGGCGATGAGATTCAAGTTTTCCCCAGCGGCCAACGCGCCCTCATTGCCGAGGTGCGCCTCGCGGGCAAGGTGGCTGCGAAAGTCGATGCGGGCATGTCAGCAGGCGTGGTGCTCGACCGCCAACTCGACGTGTCGCGTGGCGACTGGTTGGCCACACCCAACACCGTGAATGCGGCGCAACGCTTCACCGCCACCTTGGCCTGGCTGGACACCGAGCCCGCCGTGGTCGGCCGCAAATACAGCGTGCGCCACGGCAACCGCTGGGCGCAGGCGCGCATCACCTCGATAGAAAGCCGGTTGGACATTCACACCTTGGCGGCGTCAGAGGCGCACGAATTGGCGGTGAACGAGATCGGCAGCGTGACGATAGAAGTGCAACAGCCCTTGCCCGTGGAGGCCTACGCCACCAACCGCGTGGGCGGCGCTTTGATCATGGTGGACCCAGCCAGCAACCGAACCAGCGGTGCTTTGTTGGTGAAAGCAGCGGCCTGACCATTGGATTCGCCAGTCCTGCCCGCCCTGGTCATGCAAAGACTGCAGTTGGAGTAACCCGCCTGCGACTAACACCCGGCGTGAAGCCCTAAAATTAGGGGTCGCGGCGTTGTTCAGGTTGCAGCCTGACCCCACCGAATCAATTCAGCGTTATTCCAGCGAGCCCATGTCATGACCCACGTAGTTCTCGAATCGTGCATCCGTTGCAAGTACACCGACTGCGTCGATGTTTGCCCTGTCGATTGCTTCCGCGAAGGCCCCAACTTTTTGACCATCGACCCCGATGAATGCATTGACTGCGCAGTGTGCATTCCCGAGTGCCCCGTCAACGCCATCGTCCCGGAGGAAGACGTGCCCGGCAACATGCAGCACATGATCAAACTGAATGCCGACTTGGCCCGCAGCGGCTGGCCCAGCATCACCAAACGAAAAACCCCGGCTGCCGATGCCGACGACTGGAAAGACAAAACCGGCAAGCTGTCGGAATTGATACGCTGAATATTTTTTTGACTGCACGTTGAACGCACACACCACAGCGACCATGAACGCGAACACCCACACGGAGATCTCAAAAACCGCCGATGCCCACGCCATTGCTGAGCTTGATGGCAGCGCTGTCGACACGTCGGGTGCCATCGAAACCGATGCCGTCATCGTCGGTGCAGGCCCGGTCGGTTTGTTCCAGGTTTTCGAGCTGGGCCTGCTGGAAATCAAGGCCCACATCATCGATTCGCTTGCCTACCCTGGCGGTCAGTGCATAGAGCTGTATCCCGACAAACCCATCTACGACATCCCGGCCGTGCCGGTGTGCACCGGCAAAGAACTGACCGACAACTTGCTGAAGCAAATTGAGCCCTTCGGTGCGACTTTCCATTTGGGTCAAGAAGTCACCGTAGTGCAAAAGCAGCCAGATGGCCGCTTCTTTGTCGAGACCTCCAAAGGCACACGTTTCTTAAGCAAAACCATCTTCATCGCAGGCGGCGTGGGCTCATTCCAGCCACGTTTGTTGCGCGTGGACGGGCTCGACAAATTCAATGACACCCAGCTTTTTTACCGCGTCAAAAACCCGGCGCAATTTGCTGGCAAAAATTTGGTGATCGTCGGCGGCGGTGATTCGGCCCTCGACTGGACCATCAACTTCGTTCAAGAAGGCGCGCACAAAGCCGAGAGCGTCATCTTGCTGCACCGCCGCGACGGCTTCAAAGCGGCGCCCGCCAGCGTATCGAAGATGCGCGAGTTGTGTGATGCCTACGAGATGCAATTTGTGGTCGGCCAGATCACCGGCTTTGAAGAAGCGAACGGCAAGCTCAGCCAAGTTAAGGTCACTGGCGGCGACGGCGTGACGCGCCTCATGCCGCTGGACATGCTGCTTGTCTTCTTCGGTCTCAGCCCCAAGCTGGGCCCCATCGCCGAATGGGGTTTGAGCCTGGAGCGCAAACAAATCATGGTCGACACCGAGAAGTTCGAGACCAGCACGCCAGGCATTTTTGCGGTGGGCGATGTGAACGTTTACCCGGGCAAAAAGAAACTGATCTTGTCGGGCTTCCATGAAGCTGCATTGGCCGCGTTTGGTGCTGCGCCTTACATCTTTCCCGACAAGCGCATTCACCTGCAATACACGACCACCAGCCCGAAATTGCACAAAGTACTGGGCGTCGAGTCGCCCGTGTTCGATTAACACCGCAGGCGCAAAAAGAAAAGGGCCCCGAGGGGCCCTTTTCTTTTTCTGTGAGAATTCATCTGTCGCGCAGCAGATGGCGTGACATTCGCTGGGGGTGTTGAACGGCTCAAACCGTTCGACTGAGAAAGTCCCTTTGAACCTGATTGAGGTAATCCTCGCGCAGGGAAGCATGCCCAACACACGTGTCACTTTTGCTGACCGTGGGC
>JANYJJ010000040.1 GCA_025358485.1 Burkholderiales bacterium
GTTTCCGACCGTCCTGAGGTAGTTTTTCCGACCGTCCTGAGGTAGTTTTTCCGACCGTCCTGAGGTATCGAAGGAAGGAAGGAAGGAAGGAACGCCAGCGCAGGCCTTTCGTTGCTCCCTCAAGCCGCGCCGATGTTCGGCACCAGTCCGGCGTTCGGCGTCGCGCCGTGCTTCGCCACAAAGTTCAACATTCGGTCTATGCAACCCAGTGCTTGCGTTCGCACGGGTTCATCTACAAACACCTCACCGCTTCCCTTTTCTAAACAAGCCACCACACCTTGCAGCGCGTTCATGGCCATCCATGGGCAGTGTGCGCAGCTCTTGCACGTCGCGCTGTTGCCGGCAGTGGGCGCTTCCAGAAAGGTTTTGTTCGGGGCCATTTGGCGCATGCGGTGCAGCAGGCCGTTGTCTGTGGCGACGATGAAGGTGTGCGCGTCCAGCTTGGTCACCGCGTTCAGTAATGCGGTGGTCGAACCGACCACATCGGCCAGGGCCACCACGCTTTTCGGGCTTTCGGGGTGCACCAAAACTTTGGCCCCTGGGTGAGCGGCGCGCAGCAAGTCAAGCTCCAAGCCTTTGAATTCGTCGTGGACGATGCAGGCACCGTTCCACATCAGCATATCGGCACCGGTTTGTTCTTGGATGTAGCGGCCCAAATGGCGATCAGGGGCCCAAAGTATTTTTTTGCCTTGGGCGTGCAGGTGGCCGACGATGGCCAAGGCGCATGAGCTGGTGACCATCCAGTCGGCACGCGCTTTGACAGCGGCGCTGGTGTTGGCGTACACCACCACTTCGCGGTCGGGGTGGGCATCGCAAAACTTGGCGAAGTCGTCGGGTGGGCAGCCGAGATCGAGCGAGCACGTGGCCTCTAAGTCGGGCATGAGCACACGTTTTTCGGGACTCAAAATTTTCGCGGTTTCGCCCATGAAGCGCACCCCGGCCACCACCAAGGTTTGGCTGGCGTGGTCGCGGCCAAAGCGCGCCATCTCTAACGAGTCGGCCACGCAGCCGCCGGTTTCCAGCGCCAGATCTTGCAGATCGCCGTCAACGTAGTAATGGGCCACCAAAACGGCGTTGTGTTGCTTGAGCAGCGCCTTGGCTTTGGCCTTCCATTCCACGCGGCCTTGCAGGGTTAAGGGCTCGGGCACTTTGGCCCAGGCGTGGGCGGTGCAGGTGGAGCCTTTTTCGTCTTGAAGCGGGTAGTCGAACAGCACTTGGCTCATGGCATTCAGGCTCGCGTGGAGCGTGTTGCTTGCAGGGGAGCTGATGGTAGCGGAGCAGTCTTTTCAGCCGTGCCAGGTCAGTTTGTTGACAGTTGCAACACGACAATCACAGCCAGCATTCATCACCCATATTTTTAGAAAGTCATGCCATGTTCAATGCACTGCTGTTAGAAAAGTCTGATGCCGGTTTCACCGCCAAGGTGCGCGCGGTCGATGAAACGCAATTGCCTGAAGGCGACGTTTTGGTCAGCGTGGCGCACTCCACGCTCAATTACAAAGACGGTTTGGCCATCACCAACAAAAGCCCGGTGGTGCGCAGCTGGCCCATGGTGGCAGGCATAGACGGATCGGGCACGGTGCTGGAAAGCTCGCACCCCCATTGGAAGGCCGGTGACGCCTTCGTCCACAACGGTTGGGGTGTGGGCGAAACGCGCTGGGGCTGCTTGGCCCAGAAGGCGCGCCTCAAGGGCGATTGGTTGGTGAAGCGGCCCGCAGCATTCAACAGCCGCCAAGCCATGGCCATAGGCACGGCAGGCTACACCGCCATGTTGTGCGTGATGGCGCTAGAGCGTCATGGCGTGTTGCCGGGCAGCGGCGATGTGTTGGTGACCGGTGCCACCGGCGGCGTCGGCAGTGTGGCCACGGCGCTGTTGGCCAAGCTGGGTTACCGCGTGACAACGGCCACCGGCAAGTTGGTTGAAGCCGACTATTTGAAAGCACTGGGTGCCACCGATGTGATCGACCGCGCCGAGTTGTCTGCCGCGGGCAAGCCCTTGCAAAAAGAGCGCTGGGCGGGTGTGGTCGATGCGGTGGGCAGCCACACCTTGGTGAACGCCCTGGCCCAAACGCGCTATGGCGGCGTGGTGGCCGCATGCGGCTTGGCGCAGGGCTTTGATTTGCCCGCCACGGTGATGCCCTTCATCTTGCGCGGCGTGACCTTGGCAGGCATAGACAGCGTGATGGCTCCGCTGGCTTTGCGTCAACAAGCCTGGGACAGACTGGCCCGCGATTTGGATGTGGCCAAGTTGGAAACCATAACCCACGAAGTGACGTTGGACGGTGCCATCGCCAAGGCGCATGCGCTGATGGACGGGCAAGTGCGCGGGCGTGTGGTGGTGTCGATTTAGGCCAACACGTTTTCAATTCAGAACACAAAAAGAAACCCGTTCGGGCTGAGGTATCGAAGTCCCACGTGGGCCTTCATGCTGGTGTCAGAGCGCAGTCAACCCGAAAGCCCGCCATGACCAAATCCACCTACGCCGACTTTTACCGCCGCTCAATCGAGGAGCCTGATGCTTTTTGGGCCGAGCAAGCCCAACTCATCGATTGGCAACGACCCTTCGACACCGTCTGCGACAACAGCAACCCGCCGTTCAGCCGCTGGTTTGTGGGTGGCACCACCAACTTGTGCCACAACGCGGTCGACCGTCATGTGGCCACGCGACCTGACGACAACGCGCTGATTTGCGTGTCGTCTGAGACCGACGAGGAACGCGTCTACAGCTTCCGCGAACTGCACGCCGAGGTGCAGTGCATGGCGGCGGTGTTGCAGAGTTTGGGTGTGCAGCAAGGTGACCGTGTGCTCATCTACATGCCCATGATTGCGCAAGCCGCGTTTGCCATGCTGGCGTGTGCGCGCATAGGCGCGGTGCACAGTGTGGTGTTCGGCGGCTTTGCCAGCGGCAGCTTGGCCAGCCGCATCGACAACGCGCAGCCCACGGTCATCGTCAGCGCCGATGCGGGCAGCCGCAGCGGCAAGGTGCTGCCCTACAAGCCGCTGCTTGACGAAGCCATCAGGCTGGCGGCGCACCAACCTGCCGCAGTGTTGATGGTGAATCGGGGCTTGGCTGAAATGGGCATGCAAGCCGGTCGCGACCACAGCTTCGAGGCTTTGCGCGCCATTCACATCCACACCGTGGTGCCCTGCGTGTGGTTGGATTCCACCGCCATCAGCTACACGCTGTACACCAGCGGCACCACCGGTTTGCCCAAGGGCGTGCAGCGCGACACCGGCGGTTATGCGGTGGCGTTGGCCGCCAGCATGCAGCACATCTTCGGCGTGTCGCCTGCAAACGCGGCGGGCCAAACCTACTTCGCCACCAGCGACATCGGCTGGGTGGTGGGCCACAGCTACATCGTCTACGGACCGCTGATTGCAGGCATGGCCACCATCATGTACGAGGGCTTGCCCACGCGGCCCGACGCAGGTGTTTGGTGGACCTTGGTGGAGAAGTACCAGGTCAGCGTGATGTTCAGCGCACCCACGGCTGTGCGCGTGTTGAAGAAGCAAGACCCAAAGTTTTTGAAGGCTCACGATCTCAGTTCACTGCGCGCTTTGTACTTGGCCGGGGAACCCTTGGACGAACCTACCGCGTCGTGGATATCCAGCGCTTTGGGCAAGCCCATCATCGACAACTATTGGCAGACTGAAACCGGCTGGCCCATCCTCACCATCGCCAACGGGGTCGAGCCCAAGCCCAGCAAATTCGGCAGTCCCGGCGTGCCGATGTACGGCTACAAGGTGAAGCTGCTGGATGAGACAACAGGGCAAGAACTGGCGGGAGCCAACCAAAAAGGCGTGCTGGTCATAGACGGCCCGTTGCCGCCAGGTTGCATGCAAACCGTGTGGCGTGACGATGCGCGCTTCGCCGCCGCGTATTGGAGTTCCATCCCCGGCCAGCAGGTCTACAACACCTTCGACTGGGGCATACGCGACGAAGACGGCTACTACTACATCCTCGGCCGCACCGACGACGTCATCAACGTGGCGGGTCACCGCTTGGGCACGCGCGAGATTGAAGAGAGCATCTCGGGCCACAGCAACGTGGCCGAGGTGGCGGTGGTGGGTGTGGCAGATTCATTGAAAGGGCAAGTCGCCATGGCTTTTGTGGTGGCCAAAGACGCGGCTGGCTTGGAGCTGCCTGCCAACGCCTTGAAGTTGGAAGGCGACATCATGAAAGTGGTGGACACCTCGCTCGGCGCGGTGGCCCGGCCGTCGCGCGTGTTCTTCGTCAATGCCTTGCCGAAAACGCGGTCGGGCAAGATGCTGCGGCGCGCGATTCAGGCGGTGTGTGAGCAGCGCGATCCGGGTGACTTGACCACCATGGAAGACCCGGCGGCGTTGCAGCAGATCAAAGACTTGTTGAAGCCAGTTTGATTTTTGATTGAATGTCGGCCCAACCCGACGAGCTCAAATTTTCTAACGTCGCGATGTTGGTATCGAAGATGGCCTGCGCATTCGGGAAGGCCGCCACAGCACGCTCCACGCTGTCTTCGCGCAGCAGATGCAGCGTAGGGTAGGGCGCGCGGTTGGTGGCGTTGGTGACGTCATCAGGCTCGGTGCCCTCAAACTGAAACTGCGGATGAAACGGTGCCACTTGCAGCACGCCGTCGTAGTCCAGTTCTTCCAGGGCGGCGTCGGCAAGCTCCAAAAAGTCGTTGAAGTCGAGGAAGTCGGTCAGCACATGGGGGTGTACCAACAGCGTGGTTTCTACCTTGGCCGGATCGGCTTCAGCCAAAAAATGCATCTCCTGACATAGCTGCGCCATCAGCGCATCGATGTTCTCGGCGTCACTCACAACACAGCGAATTTGATTCTTCACTTGCACCGCCCGGGCGAACGGGCACAGGTTCAAACCCACCACGGCGTGGGTGATCCAGGCTTGGGTTTGCGCAGTGACTTGTTCTGATGTGAGGTTCATGTGGATGGGCTCGATATGCTTGCAGTATCGATGAACAGATGCTTTGAACACGCGCGATGCAAACCTTGAAATACCTGGCCGGTTACTCCGATGAGACGCTGACCCGCGTGCGCGATCTCATCGCCGCCAACAAGCTCGGCGAGCACCTGCGCACCAAGTACCCCGACCTCCACGACACGCGCACCGACCGCGCGCTGTACGAATACACCATGGCCCTGAAACAGCGCTACATGCGCAGCGCCGTGCCGCTGAGCAAGGTGGCGTTTGACAACCGCCTGCGCGTGTTGCAACACGCCTTGGGCACACACACCTCGGTGTCACGCGTGCAAGGCGGCAACCTCAAAGCCAAGCGCGAAATTCGCGTGGCAAGTTTGTTCAAAAACGTGGCGCCCGAATTTTTGAAAATGATCGTCGTGCATGAGTTGGCGCACATGAAAGAGCGTGAGCACGACAAAGCCTTTTATCAGCTCTGCAGCCACATGGAACCCGACTACCACCAGTACGAATTTGACCTGCGCCTGCTGTTGACGCAGCGCGAGGTGGACGGTCAGCCCGAAGGCTGAACCGGGCTGAAATCAAGCCCGCACAAACAGCGTTTCCAGCGGCTCACTGCCCACTTGGCGGCTCCAGTGCCCGTGCGCCTTGGCGTCGAACACGGCGCCTGCAGGCAAGGTATCGGCCGAGAAAAAATGTTGGCCCGGATGAAACAAACGCGAGCTGCCGTCCTGCAAGCCAATCTCCATCGCGCCGCGCAAGATGAACACCCACTGCGGGTTGTCGGTGCAATGAAACTCGCTGCGAAAACCCACCGGGCTGCGCCGCAGTTGCATGCCGCCGCTGGGCTGCAAAGCAGACAAAGCCGCTTTGGCCGAGCCTTCGCTCAAAGGCAGGCTCGATTCATGAAAGCGCGCAAAACCATCAGGGTCGGTTTGCAAGCTCACTTTATTGAAGACGTTCACGTGTCACTTCCCCAACTGCTGCCACAGGTAAGCGAATTCCATGGCCAGCAAATGCGCGCGCTGTTCGTTGTCGGCCGCGCCACCGTGGCCACCTTCGATGTTTTCGTAGTACAAAACCTCGTGTCCTTGGGCTTGCATGCGCGCCACCATTTTTCGGGCGTGCGCGGGATGCACGCGGTCATCGCGGGTCGAAGTGGTGAACAGCACTTTGGGGTACTTCACGCCGGGCTTGACGTTTTGATAAGGGCTGTACTGGCTGATGTAGCTCCACTCGGCAGGCACATCGGGGTTGCCGTACTCAGCCATCCACGACGCTCCCGCCAGCAACTGATTGAAGCGTTTCATGTCGAGCAGCGGCACTTGGCAGACCACGGCGTTGAACAGCTCGGGCCGCTGGGTGAACGTGGCTCCTACCAACAAGCCGCCGTTGCTGCCGCCCATGATGCCCAGCTGCTTGGGCGTGGTGATTTTTTGGGCAATCAAGTCTTCCGCCACGGCGATGAAATCGTCGTAGCTGCGCTGCTTGTTTTGCTTCATCGCGGCTTGGTGCCAGTTGGGCCCAAACTCGCCGCCACCGCGGATGTTGGCCACCACGCGTACACCGCCGCGCAGCGCCCAAGCGCGTCCAAACGCAGCCGAGTACGAAGGGTTCAGTGAGATTTCAAAGCCGCCGTAGCCGTAAAGCAAGGTCGGGTTGCTGCCATCGGCTTTGGCACCTTGCGGCCACACCACAAAGTAGGGCACCCGGGTGCCGTCTTTGGAGGTGGCAAAGCGCTGTTCGGCGCGCATGCCTTCGGCGTTGAACTGGGCAGGGCGTGATTTCAAGGCGTCGTAAATGCCGCTGCGGGTGTTGCCCAAGTACAAAGTTTCGGGTGTGAGGAAACCGGTGTAGGTGACCAGAAAGTTGTCTGCCAGCGGGTCCTTGGCCACTTCGGGGTCGTGCAGGCTGCTCACGCTCAAGGTGCCGGGTGCGCCCTTGATTCCGGGTGCGTTCATGTCACGTTGGAAGAACCCGCCGTTCACCTTTTGCCACAACTCCAACTTGCTGACCACGTTGTCCAGCACGTTGATGATGAGGTGGTCGCGCGTGGTGGTGTAGCTGCTGAGTGATCGAGTTGCGGTGGGCGTGAACAGCGCCTTCAAGTTGCGCTCACCGCGAAGGTAAGCGGCAGCGTCGGTTTGCAACAGTGAGCCCGACACAAACTCCGTGTCGCCGACCTTCAAATCGCTGCGCAAGCGCAGCAACAGTTTGTCGCGCATGAAGCCGATGCTGGCGTCGTCGGGCACGTCCAGCGGCACCAGTTTGTCGCCTTGCAAAAGCGACACTTTGCTGGTGAAAAAGTCGGGCGAGCGGCTGAACCAGGTGCGCTCAAAACCGGGTGTGGTGTCAACGGTGGTGCCTGCTGCCACGTCGGTGGTCAGGCCTTCAAACACGGTAACGGCGTCTGCCAAAGGCGTACCGCGTTTCCAGCGTTTGATGACGCGCGGATAACCTGACGTGGTGAGCGAGCCCGGCCCGAAATCGGTGCCCACAAACAGCGTGTTGCTGTCTATCCAATCGAAGTCAGACTTGGCCTCGGGCAAGCTGAAACCGTCTTTGACGAACTGCTTGCTGATGGTGTCGAATTCGCGAACCACGCTGGCGTCGGCCCCGCCGCGTGACAACGACACCAAGCAGCGTTGGTTGTCGGGCACCAGGCAGCGCGCTCCTGCCCAAACCCAGTTCTCACCTTCGGTTTGACCCAGTGCATCAAGGTCGATCACTGTTTCCCACGCGGGCTGCGGCTTGCGGTATTCGGCCAGGCTGGTGCGCCGCCACAGGCCGCGCTTGTTCTTGTCGTCTTCGATCTTGCCGCGCTGGATCAGTTCGGCCTTGGCGTC
>JANYJJ010000079.1 GCA_025358485.1 Burkholderiales bacterium
CAGTGCCAAGCTTTCGCTGTACGCCGCACCGGCTTGCTGCCAGTCGCCTTGGGCTCGCGCCACTTGGCCCACGTTGTTGAGCGAGACCGACAGGTCGCGCAGCGCTTCGGGCGTGCCGCCCAGCCGCTCCACCAACTGACGGCGCAGTGCCAAGCTTTCGCTGTACGCCGCACCGGCTTGCTTCCAGTCGCCTTGGGCTCGCGCCACTTGGCCCACGTAGTTGAGCGAGACCGAAAGGTCGCGCAGCGCTTTGGGCGTGCCGCCCAGCCGCTCCACCAACTGACGGCACAGTGCCAAGCTTTCGCCGTACGCCGCGGCGGCTTGCTTCCAGTCGCCTTGGGCTCGCGCCACTTGGCCCACGTTGTCGAGCGAGACCGACAGGTCGCGCAGCGCAGACGCCGCAGACGCCTCAGACGAATTTGCTGCACGCAAACGCGCGACGCTTGTCGCGGTCAACGCAACCTGTTCGGCGTCTGCAGGCCGTCCGTGCGCCAGCAGCTCTGAGATTGCTTGGCTTGATGTCGGCAGAAAAACACCTGTTGAATTGCCTAGGCTGAGCATGCGTTGCCATTCATCAAACGCCAAAAGCTCAGATCGAGGTTCGGGGGGCGACGATGAATGGCTGCGCTCCTCTGGCGCAAGCTGCTCAACACTGCTTTCGCGAGCCACGCGCAGCTCGTCGCTGACCGATCGGACGTGCCAGATGTCGGGCGCAATGTTGCGCGTTTCAGACCGGAAGTCAGCGGGCAATACCAAAACCAATGGCCGGGACAAATCGCGCTCTAACAAAAAACGCCGCTCATTCAAGCGCGCTAAAAACTTTGAACGCGCTGTATTCCAAGCTTGGTCATTCGGGTGGCGTTGAATGGCAAACCAGGTCGCGCCCGCATGCGACGAAAGCTCGGCCAATTGACCTATCAACGCATCAACTGCCGCTTCGGGCTTGCGCGCGAACTCGTCTTTTGCATCTTGCCGCTGCAAGGTCCGACCTTGAAGTGACAAGCGCTCATCCAGCCAATCGGCCATTTGCAGGGAAGGCCCAACGTCGGCAAACAAAAACACCAGCGAGAACCCGTCCGCCTGCCACTCCAAGTGGCGCAGCAGGTTGACCGCCACGCGCTCGCTCACCGCGTCAAGTTGCAGAGACGGTTGGCTTGATGACATGCGAGTCGACCACGCTGCGCAGCAGAGGATGGATGTCGTACCAATCGCTGCCGTTGCGGTAGTTCAGAACCAAACGGTTATCGAGGAAGTGCGCCAGCGTCGGCAAATCAGCGTCTTTTTCCAAGCACGTGTCGTGGGTTTTGGTGATGCGTTGCAACCAGCCCAAGTGATCGGCCGGTATGGGCAGCATTTCATTGCGGGCGGCGTTTTCTGAGGGCTTCACCGCAAGCAAAGTCAAAGGCAGGTCGCTGTCTTCGCGCACGGCGGGCAGACACAAACGTATGAGCCGGAAAAACTCACGCAAATCGCCGCCCGAGCTCTGTGCCAGTTTGTCGATGGCTTCAGCAGAAAAAACCTGATCCAAGTTGGGGAATCTCGCAGTCACCACTTCGCGCATGACTGCCAAACCTTTCGTGTCGGGTTCGCGCGTACGGTCTAAAAAAATGTGCGTGCTGACCAGTCTTCGGGCCACTGCGCCACCCATCAAACTGCCAGCGCCCGATGCCAGCACCGACAGGTAAGGCGGGACGGTGTAGACGACATGGAGCAAAGGAATTTTCAAATGCTCGGCATGCCCGAGAAACAGGTTGCGCACGCTTTCGTACACCGCCATGGCTTCGCTGCCCACGCCGCGTATGCGCTCAACCGAATCGACCAGCAACACCACTTTCAAGTTGGCGTTGGCTGCTTTTTCACGAACGTACTTGACGGCTTCGGCAAGAAATTCATGCGCGTCCTTGACGACTTGTGCCACGTGGCCGCGTGATGCCTCTTGCACTTGCTTCTTGAAATCAGGGTCACTTTTGAGTGCCGCTTTGATGTCAAAGCCGGGCAGCTTGATGCTGAGTTCTTTGAACTCAACCTTGGTTTGTAAAAACTCATTAAACCGCGCCCAGTAACTTCGGCCTCCGGGAGAGCCACCGTAGCGCTGGGTGATTTGCTCCGACATCGCACCCGCCACAGACACCAAGAAATCGCTGATCTCGACCTCTTTGGTCAGCAGCATGAATTCAGAGATGTCGACATAAAAAACCACCGCGCCAAGTTCCTCTGAACGCAGTTTGAGCCGCTTGAGTTCAGTGCTCTTGCCGGTGCCGCGCTGGCCGGTGAACAAGCAAACGCCCCCGCCTTCTTGCCAGTCGATCTCGGTGGCAATTTCCTCGATGGCGTCAGCGGTTCCGCCGTGGTTGACCTGCGCCACGTAAACCGGATCGTCCGGCTCCAGCACGCGGTCAGCAAGTGCTTGGTACAGCGTTTTCAGCTCTTCACGTTTTGCCGGGGTCAGTGCCATTGAAGTGCCTCAATTAGATTTGCGTTCAGCTCGCGCAGCTCAAGAAAGCTCTTCCTTGCGCAGCCGCACGATGGGCGCCAGCACGGTGGGCAGGGCTTGCATTTGGGCGATGGCTTGGTTCATCTTGCCTTCGACGGTGTCATGCGTGAGGATGATGACGTCGGTTTGCGATTCGCCTTCGGCAGACTCGCGTTGCAGCAGCGCGTCGATAGAAATGTCGTGGCCCGCAAGGATGGCGGTGATGCGTGCCAGCACACCCGTTTGATCGGCCACTTGCAAGCGCAAGTAGTAGCTGCTGACGACCTGCGCCATCGGCATGATGGGCGTGGCGGCCAACTCATCGGGTTGGAAAGCCAGGTGCGGCACGCGTTGGTTGGGCAGTGCGGTTTGCAAGCGGGTGATGTCAACCAAGTCGGCAATCACCGCCGACGCCGTGGGCTCTGAACCTGCGCCTTTGCCGTAGTAAAGCGTGGTGCCCACCGCGTCGCCGTGAACCATGACGGCGTTCATCGCGCCTTCCACATTGGCAATCAAACGCTTCATCGGAATCAAGGTGGGGTGCACGCGCAGCTCGATGCCGACGACTGCGCCCGCTTCGTTCAAGCGGCGCTTGGTGATGCCCAGCAATTTGATGCGGTAGCCCAACTGTTCAGCGTAGGTGATGTCGGCGGCTTGCAAGCGCGTGATGCCTTCAACATAAGCGCGCTCAAACTGAACCGGAATGCCGAAGGCAATGGCACTCATCAGCGTGGTTTTGTGGGCTGCGTCTGTGCCTTCGATGTCGAAGGTGGGGTCGGTTTCGGCGTAGCCCAGCGCTTGCGCTTGCTTGAGCACGGCATCGAAGTCGAGGCCTTTGTCTCGCATCTCGGACAAGATGAAATTGGTGGTGCCGTTGACGATGCCGGCGATCCATTCAATGCGGTTGGCCGTCAAGCCTTCGCGCAGCGCCTTGATGATGGGGATGCCACCCGCCACGGCCGCTTCAAATGCCACCACCACACCTTTTTCCCGAGCAGCCGCAAAAATTTCGGTGCCGTGCACGGCCAGCAGCGCCTTGTTGGCGGTGACCACGTGCTTGCCTGCGGCGATGGCTTCCATCACCAATGCTTTGGCGATGCCGTAGCCACCGATGAGCTCGATGACGATGTCGATGTCGGGGTTGGCAATGATGGCGCGTGCATCGGCCACCACGACGGCCGCGTCACCCACCTTCGCGCGGGCCGCCGCCAGGTTGCGGCGCGAGACCATGCTCAATTCAATGCCACGTCCAGCGCGACGTTTGATCTCTTCTTGATTGCGCTGCAACACATCAAACACACCGCCGCCCACGGTGCCCAGGCCCATCAGGCCAACTTGTATAGGTTTCATCTTTTGATTTCAGTGCAGGATCAATTGGCGTGTCGTTTGGCGTAGTTGGCAAGGAAGCGCGCGATGCGGCCAATGGCATCGGCCAAGTCATCGCAATTAGGCAAAAACACCACGCGGAAGTGGTCGGGCGCGCTCCAGTTGAAGCCGGTGCCCTGCACGATGAGCACTTTTTCTTCTGCCAACAATTCATACGCAAATTGCTGGTCGTCTTTGATCGGGTACATCGCGGCGTCAAGCTTGGGGAACATGTAGAGCGCGGCCTTGGGTTTGACCACGCTGACACCAGGAATGTCGCTGAGCAGCTGGTAAGCCAAATCGCGTTGGCGACCCAAGCGGCCGGTGGGCGCCACCAAATCTTTGATGCTTTGGTAGCCGCCCAGCGCGGTTTGAATGGCGAGCTGCCCGGGCGTGTTGGCGCACAGGCGCAACGAGGCCAACATGTTCAGGCCTTCGATGTAGTCGCGCGCATGGCGCTTTTCGCCCGACACCACCATCCAGCCGGCGCGGTAGCCGCATGAGCGGTAGTTTTTTGACAAGCCGTTGAAGGTGACGAACATCACGTCATCGGCGAGCGACGCCATGCTGACGTGGACGTTGCCGTCGTAGAGCGTTTTGCTGTAAATCTCGTCGGCAAAAATGATGAGTTCGTTTTGACGTGCGACTTCAATGATTTGCAACAACACCTCAGTCGAGTACAGCGCGCCGGTCGGGTTGTTGGGGTTGATGACGACGATGCCGCGGGTGCGTGGGGTGATTTTTCGTTTGATGTCGTCGATGTCGGGCATCCAACCGGCTTGCTCATCGCAGACGTAGTGCACAGGTTTGCCGCCTGACAAACCAACCACGGCGGTGTACAGCGGGTAGTCGGGTGACGGGATCAGCATTTCGTCGCCGTCGTCGAGCAGCGCGTTCATGCTCATGGCGATGAGCTCGGACGCGCCGTTGCCCAAATACACATCGTCCAAAGTCACGCCGCGCACACCTTGTTCTTGCGTGGAATGCACAACCGCCTTGCGCGGCGCGAACAAGCCTTTGCTGTCGGTGTAACCGGCTGCGTGCGGGATGTTGCGCAGCATGTCTTGCACAATTTCGTCAGGCGGCTCCAAGCCAAACGCAGCGATATTGCCGATGTTCAGCCGAATGATCTTGTGGCCTTCTTCTTCCATCTGACGCGCTTTGTCGAGCACTGGGCCGCGTATGTCGTAGGCGACGTTGGCCAGCTTGTTCGACTTGACGATGGGTTTCAATGGGGTCTCCCGGAAGGCGTTTTTTCGAGCCGCGCAGGTCAGTAAATGCTGCACCGTAACCTTAGAATTTACCATCACGAATCGCCTTGAATCGGAGCCAATTTGAAGCTGCACGCAGAGCGCACGGAAGGCAGCAATGCCATCTCAAGACACGGGCCGGACGGCGTGGCCGTCAATGGGGTTGAGCACACGCAAAGCGTGGTGGTGCCTTGGACGGGCGAGGTTTTGAATTGGGATGTCGGCAGCTTCCATGCGCTGACGCCAGCGCACTTTGAATTCTTGGCGGCGCTGAAACCTGAACTGGTGATATTCGGAAGCGGCGCGCGTTTGCGCTTTGCCAAACCCGCCTTGCTTCGGCCCTTGATGGAGGCGCGCATTGGCGTTGAAACCATGGACAGCGCGGCGGCATGCCGAACCTACAACGTCTTGCTGGCGGAGAGCAGAGCGGTGGTCGCAGCACTCATCTTTGAGACGCCGCGCACCTCGGTTTCTTGAACCTGCGCGCTTCAGTTGGTGTGACAAAAGCCCTATAATCGAGGGCTACGCCGCGTCTGCCAACGCATCGGCGCCGAATGACTCAAAAGCGGAACTGAAGCATCCATGACGCCAGCTCTCAACAAAGCCCTTCCGGAATTTGAAGCGCTCGCAACCGGCGGAATCAAGTTCACGCCAGCGGCCTTCGTCGGACAAATCGTCGTTCTGTATTTTTACCCGAAAGACAACACCCCGGGCTGCACCACCGAAGGCATGACCTTCCGCGATCATCACAAAGATTTTGTCAAAGCCGGAGCCGTGGTTTTCGGCGTGTCGCGCGACAACATGGCCTCCCACGAGAAGTTCAAGCAGGCGCTGGAATTGCCGTTTGAACTCATCGCCGACACCGAAGAAAAGCTGTGCCACATGTTTGGCGTGGTGAAAAACAAAATCATGTACGGCAAGAAGGTCAAGGGCATCGAGCGCAGCACCTTTTTGATCGACACCCATGGCGTCTTGCGCTCTGAGTGGCGCGGCCTGAAAGTGGCGGGCCACGTGGAAGAAGTGCTCAAGGCAGTGAAAGACTTGAAAAAGTCAGGTTGAGTCGAAGCTTCGATTCAGTTGCAGCACGGCGTTCCCGATCAGCGTGCGCGATCCGTGGTTGCGTCAAAGTTCACGTCTTGGTGAACAACAATTTCCCAAATCCCTCTTGAATGCGTGGACAAGCAACCCACATCTCTGGGATCCGAGGAACTTTTCATGACCACCGCTGACAACTCACAAGCCCCTATCGACGGCGCGTTGCCCAACGACGAAGCGGCCATCGACGCCCTACCGGCCGAGCTGACCACCGAAGCCAAATTGGCCGAACTGGAAGCCAAACACGCCGAGATGGCTGACGCCTACATGCGCGCCAAGGCCGCCGCCGAAAACACCCGCCGCCGCGCCGAAGAAGACATCTCTAAAGCACGCAAGTTCGCCGTGGAAGGATTTGCCGACAGCCTGCTGCCAGTCAAAGACAGCCTGGAAGCAGCCATCGCCATCATCGACGCCACGCCTGAGCAAATGCGCGAAGGCGTGCACGCCACGCTGCGCCAACTGTCGGCTGCACTTGAGCGCAACAAGGTGCTTGAAATCAACCCGCCTGCGGGCACCAAGTTTGACCCGCACCAACACCAAGCCATCAGCGTGGTGCCTTTGCCAGCCGATTCCAAGCAGGACGCCAACACCGTGGTGGCTGTGCTGCAAAAGGGCTACTTGATATCCGACCGCGTGCTGCGGCCGGCTCTGGTCACGGTGTCGGCGCCGAATTAAGCACGCTATTGGCACCCAATCGGCAGCCACCAGCGCGAATACCGGCGGTCAACTTTGGCTTGAAATAACCGCAAACGTCCGCAAATTCAACACATCGCCACGTTCAGTGGACAAATAATTTTCAGGAGCATAGACATGGGAAGAATCATCGGCATTGACCTCGGCACGACCAATTCGTGCGTGGCCATCATGGAAGGCAACACCACCAAAGTGATCGAAAACAGCGAAGGTGCGCGCACCACGCCGTCGATCATTGCCTACCAAGACAACGAGGAAATTTTGGTCGGTGCCTCGGCCAAGCGCCAAGCGGTGACCAACCCCAAGAACACGCTGTACGCGGTGAAGCGCCTCATCGGCCGCAAATTCGCCGAGAAAGAAGTTCAAAAAGACATCGACCTGATGCCTTTCAAAATTGCCGCTGCCGACAACGGTGACGCTTGGGTTGAGGTGCGCGGCAAAAAATTGGCACCTCAGCAAGTCAGCGCTGAAATTCTGCGCAAGATGAAGAAAACCGCCGAGGACTACCTTGGCGAAGAAGTCACCGACGCCGTCATCACGGTACCGGCCTACTTCAACGACGCACAGCGCCAAGCCACCAAAGACGCCGGTCGCATTGCGGGCCTGGATGTCAAGCGCATCATCAATGAGCCCACCGCCGCCGCGCTCGCGTTTGGCTTGGACAAGACCGAAAAGGGCGACCGCAAAATTGCGGTGTACGACCTGGGTGGCGGCACGTTTGACGTGTCCATCATCGAGATCGCCGACGTTGACGGCGAAAAACAGTTCGAAGTGCTGGCCACCAACGGCGACACCTTCTTGGGCGGCGAAGACTTCGACCAACGCATCATCGAACACATCATTGCCGAGTTCAAAAAGGATCAAGGCGTTGATTTGGGCAAAGACGTGCTGGCATTGCAGCGCCTGAAAGAAGCCGCTGAAAAAGCCAAGATCGAGTTGTCGAGCAGCTCACAAACCGACATCAACCTGCCCTACGTGACGGCCGATGCATCGGGCCCAAAACACCTGAACATCAAGCTCAGCCGCGCCAAGCTGGAAGCGCTGGTGGACGACTTGATCGAGCGCACGATCGCGCCTTGCCGCGTGGCCATCAAAGACGCGGGCGTGGCCGTCAGCGCCATCGACGACGTGATTCTGGTGGGCGGCATGAGCCGCATGCCCAAGGTGCAAGAAAAGGTCAAAGAGTTCTTTGGCAAAGAGCCGCGCAAAGACGTGAACCCCGACGAAGCCGTGGCCGTGGGCGCTGCGATTCAAGGCCAAGTGCTGGCCGGTGACCGCACCGACGTGCTGTTGCTCGACGTGACGCCACTGAGCTTGGGCATTGAAACCTTGGGCGGCGTGATGACCAAGATGATCAAAAAGAACACGACCATCCCGACCAAGTTTTCGCAGACGTTTTCCACCGCCGATGACAACCAGCCGGCCGTGACCATCAAGGTGTATCAAGGCGAGCGTGAAATGGCGTCGGGCAACAAGAGCCTGGGCGAATTCAACTTGGAAGGCATTCCTCCTGCACCGCGCGGCACGCCGCAAGTGGAGGTGAGTTTTGACATTGATGCCAACGGCATCTTGCACGTCGGCGCGAAAGACAAAGGCACCGGCAAGGAAAACAAAATCACCATCAAGGCCAATTCGGGCTTGAGCGAGGCCGAGATTCAGGCCATGGTGAAAGACGCCGAATTGAACGCCGCCGAAGACAAGAAAAAGCTCGACCTGATCCAAGCACGCAACTCGGCCGACGCGATGGTGCACAGCGTGAAGAAGAGCTTGGCCGAGCACGGTGACAAGCTCGACGCAGGCGACAAAGAAAAGATAGAAGCCGCCATCAAAGACTCGGAAGAGTCACTCAAAGGCGAAGACAAAGTCGACATCGAAGCCAAGACCGAAGCGCTGATGACGGCCAGCCAGAAACTGGGCGAAAAGGTTTATGCCGAAACCCAAGCGGCGCAAGCGGCGGCCGGTGCGGCACCTGAATCCGCCACGGGCGAAACGTCTGGCGGCGATGCAGGCAAAGCGTCCAAGGCAGCCGACGACAACGTGGTCGATGCCGAGTTCAAAGAAGTCAAAGACAAGAAGTAAGTGGATCTGAAAGCAGCACACGAAGCGCTCAAACAGCGCTTGCTGCTTTCTTCGCTGTCGCCGCGTTCGAGCCCTGCAAACTTGGTTTGCACCTCCACGCGGCGATGCCGTTTCAAGAATTCTGAAATTTCGATAGGCAGGTGAGTTGATGGCCAAGCGTGACTACTACGAAGTACTGGGTGTGCCGAAAAACGCAGCCGAGGAAGACATCAAAAAAGCCTATCGCAAGCTGGCGATGAAGCACCACCCAGACCGCAATCAGGGTGAAGGCGCGAAGAAGTCGGAAGAGATGTTCAAAGAGGCCAAAGAGGCCTACGAGATGTTGAGCGACGGCAACAAACGAGCGGCCTACGACCAGCATGGTCACGCGGGTGTCGACCCCAACATGGCCGGTCGCGGCGGTGCCGAAGGCGGTTTCGCTGAAGCGTTTGGCGATATTTTTGGCGACATCTTCGGCGGCGGCCAGCGTCGCGGGGGTGGCGGTCAGCAGGTCTACCGTGGCAGCGATTTGAGCTACGCGGTGGAGATCACGTTGGAAGAAGCCTCCACCGGCAAAGAAACGCAAATTCGAATTCCGAGTTGGGAAACCTGCGACACCTGCAAAGGCAGCGGCGCGAAAGTCGGTACGTCGGCCAAAAGCTGCGGCACCTGCAACGGCGCGGGCACGGTGCAAATGCGCCAAGGTTTCTTCAGCATCCAACAAGCCTGCCCGCATTGCAGCGGCACCGGCAAAATCATTCCCGAGCCTTGCACCACGTGTTCGGGCCAGGGAAAAATCAAGAAGAACAAAACCCTGGAAGTCAAAATTCCAGCGGGCATCAACGAAGGCATGCGCATACGCTCGGCTGGCAACGGTGAGCCGGGCACCAACGGCGGGCCAAGTGGTGATCTCTACATCGAGATTCGCATCAAGCAGCACGAAATTTTTGAGCGCGACGGTGACGACCTGCACTGCACCGTGCCCGTGCTGATGACCACAGCGGCGCTGGGCGGCGGCATTGAAGTGCCCACGCTGGGTGGCCAGGCTGAGATTGATTTGCCCGAAGGCACACAACACGGCAAGACTTTCCGCTTGCGCGGCAAAGGCATCAAAGGCGTGCGGTCCAGCTACCCCGGCGACCTGTATTGCCATGTGAGCGTGGAGACGCCCGTCAAGCTCACCGAACACCAACGCAAGCTGTTGAAAGAGGTGGACGAGTCTTTCCGCAAGGGCGGTGAGAAGCATTCGCCGAATTCGAAAACTTGGTCTGATCGGGTGAAGGGTTTGTTCAAGTAAGTTGCTGCCAGATTTGCTTTCCCCAACCCACGGCAGCCAATCGGGCTGCCGTTTTCACGTCCGCGGCACTGACTGCGTCATCGGCTGAATGACAATGCGGCGCATGCGCAAACCCGCTACTTCTGCCGCTGGCTTCAGCGGCTTCGACGACGTCGAAACACCACACGGATGGAACCCGCTGACGCTCGCCACCTTCGCCTCTTTGTGGTCGGCCAGCGTATGCAATTGGCCGCTGTGGCGCGCCATGGGAGCACTGCCGGAATTGAACGCAACGCGCGGTTTTATTTTCATGCTGGCCTTTGGCGGCATCATTTTTTGCGCAACCCTTTTGCTGCTGAGCCTGGCGGCATGGGCACGCAGCATCAAAGTGGTGATCGCTGTGTTTTTGATATCTGCCGCCTTGTGCGCCCACTTTATGGGGAGCTACGGCGTGGTGATTGACCCGACGATGATGCTGAACGTGGTGCAAACCGACGTGCGCGAATCGCGTGATTTGGTCGGCTGGCCAATGTTGTTCAGCGTTCTGCTGTTGGCCGTGCTGCCGATGATTTTTTTGTCGCGCTTGCCGGTTCGTCGATTGAATTTAAGAGCGCAATGTGGACGCAATTTGCTGGCGGTAGTCCTTTCATGCGCCGTCATGTTCGCCTTGGTGATGGCCTCCTTTGCTGACTTGTCCAGCACCATGCGCAATCACAAAACCATGCGCTACCTCATCAACCCCTTGAACGCCTACTTCGGCTTGGTAGTGAATGCGGTGCAAGCCAACGCCAAACCCAAAGGGCCGCCACAAGCCGTAGGCTTGGACGCGAAATTGGTTCGCGCCGCAAACACCAAACCGCCACTGCTGTTGCTGGTCGTCGGCGAAACGGCGCGCGCCGATCATTTCTCACTGAACGGCTATGCGCGGCCCACCAACCCGCAATTGGCGGCCCTGGGCGTGACCAGTTTTCGTGAAGTCACCTCTTGCGGCACCAACACCGCAGCCTCATTGCCGTGCATGTTTTCGCACCTCGGCAAACGCGCCTTTGAGGCTCGTGAGCGCGATCATGAAAACTTGTTAGACGTGTTGCAGCGCGCCGGTTTAGCTGTGCTGTGGCTGGACAACCAATCGGGTTGCAAAGGCTTGTGCGAACGCGTGCCCAACGCGTCTGCGAGCGTGCCTGTTGCGGCCAACCGTCCTTTGCCTGCAGGGCTGTGCGACAACGGTGAATGCCTTGACGCGGCCTTGCTGCACGATCTGGAAGCACGCTTGTCGGCCCTGCCGGAAGCCAGACGCGCCCAAGGTGTGGTCATCGTGTTGCATCACATGGGCAGCCACGGCCCGGCCTACTTCAAGCGATCACCGCCCGACCGCAAACCCTTCTTGCCCGAGTGCACTAACAGCGCTTTGCAAAAGTGCGAACCTGCAACGCTCATCAGTGCTTACGACAACTCCATTGCGTACACCGACCATGTGTTGGGCTCAAGCATCGCTTGGTTAAAGGCCAACGCCAGCGCCTTCGATGCGCAGATGCTGTACGTGTCTGACCACGGCGAGTCGCTGGGTGAAAACAATTTGTATTTGCACGGCTTGCCTTTCGCCGTGGCACCGCGCGCTCAAAAGCATGTGCCGATGATTTTTTGGCAAGGAGCAACTTCGGGTTCAGCGACTTTGCCAACAACATGCTTGGAAGGTCTGCGCGACACCGCCTTCAGCCACGACAACCTCTTTCACACTGTGCTCGGTTTGGTGGGCGTGACTGCGGCTGAGTATCAAAAGCCCTTGGACGCATTTGCGTCATGTCGCGTGCAGTGAGTTTCCTCAGCGGCGCCAGCGCGGGGCGCTAAAACAGTTCGCTCTGTGCTGCCCTGGAAACTGTTGTAGGCACCCGAAATTGAGTCAAGTCCAGCGCCACTCGCTGCCGGTTCAAACCCAAACGCGCCGACGCTTTGCGCAGGCGCTGCATCAGCAGATCGGCCCACACGCCCTGCCCCGTCATGCGCGTTGCGAAGCTTGCGTCGTAGTCTTTGCCACCGCGCATTTCGCGCACGCGCGCCATGACCCGCGCCGCGCGGTCAGGGAAGTGGTCTTGCAGCCACTGCTGAAACAGAGTGTTCACTTCCCACGGCAAACGCAACACAGCACCGAAGGCCGATGTGGCACCTGCGGCAGCGGCGGCCTCCAAGATGCGCTCCATCTCGGGTTCGTTGATGAAGGGGATCACGGGCGAGATGCTCACCCCCACCGGAATGCCTGCCTTCGCCAAAGTGGCAATGGTGCGCAGCCGCCGCTGCGGCGAGGCAGCACGAGGCTCTAAAACACGCGCCAAATCAGGGTCCAAAGTGGTCACTGACACGTAGACGGCCACCAAGATTTTCGCCGCCATGGGCGCCATCAAATCGATGTCGCGCTCGATGCCCGACGACTTCGTCACCACCGAAAACGGGTGCCGGTATTCGGCCATCACTTCGATCACGGCGCGTGTGATTTGAAGCTTGCGCTCAACGGGTTGATAGGCGTCCGTGGCCGAGCCGATGTTGAGCAAGGCGGGGCGATAGCCAGGCCGCGAGAAGGCATGGCGAAGACGTTCTGCGGCGTTGACTTTGGCGACGATGCGCGTCTCAAAGTCCAAGCCCGGCGACAAGTTCAAGTAGCTGTGCGTGGGCCGCGCGAAGCAATACACGCAGCCGTGTTCGCAGCCTCGGTAGGGGTTGATGGACAAATCAAAGTGAATGTCGGGCGACTCGTTGGCCGACAAGATCGTCTTGGCTTGCTCTTCAATGACCTGCGTGGTGGGCGGCAGGTGTTCTGCTTGCGCTTGCTGGTCCAGCGAGCCCCAACCGTCGTCAACGTCTTCGCGAACGTCATTCGCAAAGCGATGCTGCAAAGCCCACACCGTGCCGCGACCCTTCAGCGCAGACGCCAGATGAGCCGACGGTTTGATGACTTCTGCCGAATTCGCCATACTGTGAATATAACCAGCATTTATGCGCTGAGTGACTTTGCGGCGACACGGCCCGACGGATCGCTCAATACATGTTGCTGGAGTCGCCGTAGCTGCCGGGAGCCAAGTTGTCGAACTTGGTAAGCGGCTTGTTGAAAAACAATTTGACGGTGCCCGTGGGCCCGTTGCGCTGTTTGCCTATGATGACTTCGGCAATGTTCGGCTCCTTCGACGCTTCTTTGGTGTAGTAGTCGTCGCGGTAGATGAACATGATGATGTCGGCGTCTTGCTCGATGGCACCCGACTCGCGAAGGTCGCTCATCATCGGACGTTTGTCAGTGCGTGTCTCGACGCTGCGGTTGAGCTGCGACAGCGCAATCACCGGGCACTTCAGTTCTTTGGCCAGCGACTTCAAGCCGCGGGAAATCTCGCCGATCACGGTGGCGCGGTTCTCGTCGCTGGAGCCGCCGCTGCCGCTCATCAACTGCAAATAGTCGACCACGATCAACCCGAGTTGACCGCATTGGCGCGCTTGGCGGCGTGCCCGCGCGCGCACTTCGCTGGGGGTCAGCGCCGAGCTTTCATCAATGAACATGCTGACGGTGCCGAGCTTTTCGACAGCCTCAGACAAGCGCCCCCATTCGTCGTCTTTGAGGCGGCCGGTGCGCAGGTTGCTTTGGTCGATGCGACCCATGGAGCCGACCAAGCGCAGCGCGAGTTGGGCCGCGCCCATCTCCATCGAAAACACCACCACCGGCAAGCCTTCGGTGACGGCAACATGCTCGGCAATGTTCAGCGCCAAGGCGGTCTTGCCCATCGACGGACGGGCGGCCAGCACCACCAAGTCGCCGGGCTGAAAGCCTGAGGTCATGCGGTCGAGATCGACATAGCCACTGCGAACGCCGGTCACGTCTTCGGCGCCGTTTTCATACAGTTCGGTCACGCGGTCGAGCAATTGCACGACCAGGGTGTCCATGCTTTGAAAGCCTTCGCGCGAGCGCGAGCCTTCTTCGCCGATGCGGAAAATTTTGCCTTCGGCTTCATCCAGAATTTCTGAGACTTGGCGGCCCTGTGGGTTGAACGCCGTGGTGGCGATCTCATCGCTCACGGCCACCAGTTTGCGCAGCACTGCGCGCTCGCGCACGATTTCGGCGTAGCGCCGCATGTTGGCCGCGCTGGGCACGCTTTGCGCCAAGGCGTTGAGATAAACCAAACCGCCGCACTCGTCTGCCTTGCCTAAGCTTTGCAATTGCTCGAACACGGTAATCACGTCAGCAGGCTTGGTGGCGTTGACCAAAGCGCCGATGGCGGCATAGATGAAGCGGTGCTCGTAGCGGTAGAAGTCGCTGTCGCTCAACAGATCGCCAGCGCGATCCCAGGCGCTGTTGTCGATGAGCAAGCCGCCCAGAACACTTTGCTCAGCTTCGACCGAATGCGGCGGTATGCGCAGGCGCGCCACCTCGTCGTCGGGTTTGGGGGAAGACGCAGTGAAACCAGGCGAATTGAAAGGTGAGTTGAAGATCGCACTCATCAAATGATCATAAGAGTTGCAGGCCGCGGCCCTGTGGACAAGTCTGTGCACTCACCGGGGAAAGGCGGTGAGCAACGCAAAAAATTGTTTCCAAAATAGAAAAGGGCCGGATGAACCGGCCCTTTGATGTTGCAAAAGCTGTTACAGCGATTCTTGCTTAGAGCTTCCCTGCGCTTGCTGATGCGTAAATCAGGATCAGTCGGTCTCGCCAACCACCACCACCTTGACTTCAACCACCACGTCGGTGTGCGGCGCAACCGTCACCGTGTGCTCGCCGACCGTCTTCAACGGGCCGTTGGGCATGCGCACTTGGGCCTTGACGATTTTGAAGTCGATGCGGGTGAGCGCTTCTGCAATGTCGTTGTTGGTGACTGAGCCAAACAACCGTCCGTCCACACCCGCTTTTTGCGTGATGTGCACCGTGCGGCCGCTCATTTTTTCGCCCAGGGCTTGCGCCGCGGCGAAACGCTCGGCTGCGGCTTTTTCAAGCTCAGCGCGTTTGATTTCAAACTCTTGAATCGCCTGGGGCGTGGCACGGCGTGCTGCGCGGCTGGGGATCAAAAAGTTGCGTGCGTAGCCGTCTTTCACCTTGACGACGTCGCCGAGGTTGCCAAGATTGGCCACTTTGTCGAGCAGGATCACTTGCATGTTGGTCGCTCCTTAAACGCGGTGCTGATCGCTGTACGGCAGCATGGCCAGGAAGCGAGCACGTTTGATGCACGTGGTCAACTGTCGCTGGAAGTAGGCGCGCGTGCCGGTCAAACGAGCGGGCGTGATCTTGCCGTTCTCGCCGATGAAGTCGCGCAAGGTCTCGACGTCTTTGTAGTCAATTTCAACGACGTTGGTGACCGTGAAACGGCAGAAACGCTTGCGACGGAACAGCAATGACTGCGTGTTGCGTTTTGGCTTGCGATCTTTTGAAAATTTACCCTTACCGCGTGATGGTGGTGGCATCTTGAACCTCTGATTGATTTGTATGAATTGATTGGGGTTGGATTGGGACTGCGGCAGAAACCTAAATTGCGGCAGCGTCCAATTCGGTCACATGAAACACGACGCCGCGTCCGTTGCGTTGAGAACCGAGGAAGCCAGCAAAACCGTGGCTGCTTCCAATCTCGATCTTCGACACTTGCTGTGTGATTTCCCCGATCGCTCTGGCCCGAATTTCCATCGAAACTTTGCGAACTTGACCGTCTTGCGTCACCTCTGACTCATGCTTCAAGCTCAAGTCCAGGGCAGGCAAACCGGCCGGGGTGTATCTCACAGCGCCTCGCTCCACCAGTTGAGCGGTCAGAACCAATCGGTTCATCGCGAGCTCGGGTGAAGTACGAGCGCTTTGCTGTGGATCAGCTGGTGATTTCCTGTTGAGGGGCCGGTTTGCGGTTGTCCTCTTTGTCGACCGACTTCATCATCACCGACGGTGTGGTCTCGGCCTTGCTCTTCAGCACGGTCAGGTGACGCAACACGGCATCGTTGAAACGGAAGCCGGTTTCAATCTCGGCCAGCACTTCTTTGCTGCACTCGATGTTCAAGCACAGGTAGTGCGCTTTGGCGAGTTTTTGAATCAGGTAAGCCATCTGACGACGGCCCCAATCTTCAATTCGGTGCACCTTGCCGCCGCCAGCGGCGATGGTGCTTTTATAGCGTTCCAGCATGGATGGAACTTGTTCGCTCTGATCCGGATGGATCAAGATAACGATCTCGTAGTGACGCATGACAACTCCTTTTGGTTTCCGCCCCCGCAGCCGGATGTCGGCCAAAGTTGGGTCGGGAAGCCACCCCGCTTTGACGATATATGTCAGATGGGTGTGGCAAGGTCAGCCCTGGATTGTAGCGCGAGGACGGCACTTCACTGCGCCACGCCGACCTCTCGGTTGGGAGAACGCAGCTTTTTCAAAAACAAGCGGGTGCTCTCATCCGGCGCAGGCGTCAGCCAGCTCACCAGGGCGATCACCGCCACACCCAGCGGCACGCCAAACACACCGGCCGAAATTGGTTGGATGCCAAACCACAAGTTGATGGGTGAGGTGATGCCCAGCAAACCGCGCATCCACACGTCGTTTTGCAGCATGTAGTAACAGCTCAAGCCCAAGCCCGCCACCATGCCGCACACGGCACCCCAGCGGTTGGCGCGTTGCCAAAACACGCCCAGCACCAAGGCAGGCACAAAGGCCGACGCCGCCAATGAAAACGCGGCCGACACCAAAAATACGATGTCTGCGGGTCGCTGCGCAGCGACTGCCGCTGCGGCTAAGGCAACCGCCAACAACATGACTTTGGAGACGATCACCCGTTGAGCGGTGCTGGCTTTGGGGCGCAGCACTTTGTAATAAACGTCATGCGCCAAGGCGTTGGCAATGGTCAACAGCAAACCGTCGGCAGTCGACAACGCAGCTGCCAAACCACCC
>JANYJJ010000082.1 GCA_025358485.1 Burkholderiales bacterium
GTGATCTACGACACCATGACCGTGGCCGAGAACTTGGCCTTCCCGCTGCTGAATCGACAAAAAAGCCAGCCCGGGTTGACTGCCGAAAAAATCAAACAACGCGTTGGCAAGATCGCCGAGATGCTGGAGCTGAGCGGCCAACTCAACACTCGCGCCGCTGGATTGACGGCTGACGCCAAACAAAAAATCTCACTCGGCCGCGGTTTGGTACGCGAAGACGTGAGCGCGGTGCTGTTCGATGAGCCACTCACCGTGATTGACCCGCACCTGAAATGGCAACTGCGCCGCAAGCTCAAGCAAATTCACAACGAGCTGAAGTTGACCTTGATCTACGTGACGCACGACCAGGTAGAGGCGCTGACATTCGCCGAGCAGGTGGTGGTCATGACACGTGGCCGCGCGGTGCAAATTGGCAGTGCGTCCGACTTGTTCGAGCGCCCCGCACACACCTTTGTAGGCCACTTCATCGGCTCGCCGGGCATGAACTTTTTGCCTGCACACATTGACGCTGACGGCGTGACAGTGGCCGGTCGGCACTTGATGGCTGCAACCCAAAATCTGAAGGCGCAAGGCAGTGTCACCTTGGGCGTGCGGCCCGAGTACGTGACGCTGACCAACGCCGACGCGACCGGCTCCGTGCCTGCGGTGGTGACGAAGGCGCAAGACATCGGCACCTATTGGTTAGTCACTTGTGTCACCAACGAAGGCACCACCATCAAAGCGCGCCTGGGCACCAGCCACCTCATTCCGAAAGTGGGAGACAAGGTGTGGCTAGGCGTGTTGGGCAGCCATACCTGCTTCTACAAAAACGAAGCCTTGATTGCTTGATGAAGCTCCAGAGATAAAACCTTAGAAGATGAGTCGCCTTAATTCACCATGACCCAAAAACCCGTCAATCAAAAAGCCTGGTGGCTCATCCTGCCGGTCGTCTTGTGCGTGGCCTTCTCAGCCATCTTGCCGCTGATGACGGTGGTGAACTATTCCCTGCAAGACATCATCTCGCCCGAGCGCCGCGTGTTCGTCGGCACCGAATGGTTCAAGGCTGTGATGCGCGACGACGACTTGCAAGGCGCGCTGTTGCGGCAGATCACGTTTTCGCTGTCGGTGCTGTTGGTCGAAATTCCACTTGGCATTGCGCTGGCCTTGGCCATGCCCGCGGCCGGTTGGAAGTCGTCGCTGGTGTTGGTGTTGGTGGCCATTTCACTGCTGATTCCTTGGAACGTGGTGGGCACCATTTGGCAAATTTACGGCCGCACTGACATTGGCTTGATGGGCGCAGCGCTCACCAAGCTGGGCTTTGACTACAGCTACACCGGCAACGCCACGCACGCTTGGCTCACAGTGTTGTTGATGGATGTGTGGCACTGGACGCCGCTGGTCGCGCTGCTGTGTTTTGCCGGCCTGCGCGCCATTCCCGACGCCTACTACCAAGCCGCCAGCATCGATGGTGCCAGCAAATTTGCGGTGTTTCGCTACATCCAGTTGCCTAAGCTGCGCGGCGTGTTGATGATTGCTGTGCTGCTGCGCTTCATGGACAGCTTCATGATCTACACCGAGCCTTTTGTGCTGACCGGCGGCGGCCCTGGCAATGCCACCACTTTCCTCAGCCAGTACCTCACACAAAAGGCAGTGGGGCAATTCGACCTCGGCCCCGCGGCAGCGTTCTCGCTGATTTATTTCCTGATCATCTTGCTGCTGTGTTTCATCCTCTACAACTGGATGCAGCGCGTGGGCACGGCCGACAAAGCGGAGGCCCATCATGGATAACCGCCGCTTCAAGAAGCGCACAGTTTTCTTGCTGCTCTATTTGGTGTTTGCCATCCTGCCGGTTTACTGGATGGCTTTGATGTCGTTCAAGACGAACGAAGAAATCCTCAGCACTTTCAGCCTGTGGCCGCAGAACTTCACCTGGAACCATTACAAAACCATCTTCACCGATGAGAGCTGGTATTCGGGCTACATCAATTCACTGATCTACGTGGCCATCAACACCGTGATCTCGTTGTTGGTCGCGTTGCCAGCGGCCTATGCGTTTTCGCGCTACAGCTTCCTTGGCGACAAGCATGTTTTCTTCTGGCTGCTGACCAACCGCATGACGCCGCCCGCCGTCTTTTTGCTGCCCTTCTTTCAGCTGTACACCACTCTCAATTTGATGGACACGCACATCGCCGTGGCCTTGGCGCACTTGCTGTTCAATGTGCCACTGGCGGTGTGGATACTGGAAGGCTTCATGAGCGGCATCCCGCGCGAAATTGACGAGACGGCCTACATCGACGGCTACTCTTTCCCACGGTTTTTCTTGACCATCTACATCCCTCTCATCAAGGCCGGGGTCGGCGTGGCGGCCTTCTTTTGCTTCATGTTCAGTTGGGTCGAATTGTTGATGGCCCGCACCCTCACCAGCGTCAACGCCAAGCCCATCGTGGCCGTGATGACGCGCACGGTGTCGGCGTCGGGCATGGATTGGGGCGTGTTGGCAGCCGCGGGCGTGCTGACCATCGTGCCGGGTGCGATCGTGATTTGGTTTGTGCGGCACTACATCGCCAAAGGGTTTGCGATGGGGCGGGTTTGAGCCTAAAAAGACGAGGAGCAATGCAATGTTCGAATGGATGGCTTGGACTACACCGGTGGCGGTTTTTTTCACCTGCATCGTGTTGATGCTGGGCTGCATGACGGTTTGGGAAATCAAGTCGCCCACCATAGAGCGCAAGGGTTGGTTGCCTATTGCCACCACCCGGGGTGACCGCTTGTTCATCGGCTTGCTGAGCGCGGCCTATGTGAACTTGGCGTTCGTGGCGACCAGCGAAAAGATGATTGCCTGGTTTGGTCTGGCGCAGGAGCCCAGCATTTGGTTCAGCTTCGTGGTGTCGATGTTGGTGTTGGCACTGGTCATGAAAAAAGGCTGAATTTCGAAAACAAGTTTCTGAAAAAACACGCTGGCCATTTCTTCCCATCTGGCGTGTCTGGTTGAACGGGAAGCCATCGAGGAGACAAACATGAAATTGAAATTGCACGCGATCGCTTTCGCTGCGGCTGCTTTGGCTTTGAGTCAAGGCGCCTCGGCTGACGAGGCAGCCGCCAAAAAATGGATCGACGCTGAGTTCCAGCCGTCCACGCTGAACAAAGACCAACAAATGACGGAGATGAAGTGGTTCATCAACGCCGCGAAGAAGTTGACTGCCAAAGGTGTGAAGGAAATTTCGGTCGTTTCCGAAACCCTGACCACGCACGAGTACGAGTCGAAAACTCTGGCCAAAGCCTTTGAGGAAATCACTGGCATCAAGGTCAAGCACGACATCATTCAGGAGGGTGACGTGGTCGAAAAGCTGCAAACCTCCATGCAGTCAGGCAAGTCCATTTACGACGGTTGGATTTCCGACTCCGACCTGATTGGCACCCACTACCGTTACGGCAAAATCTTGGCGCTGTCGGACTACATGGTGGGCACAGGCAAAGAGTTCACCAACCCTGGTTTGGACTTGAAAGACTTCATCGGCACCAGCTTCACCACCGCACCAGACAAGAAGCTGTACCAGCTGCCCACCCAGCAGTTTGCCAACCTGTATTGGTTCCGGGCCGACCTGTTTGCCAAGCAAGATTTGAAAGACAAATTCAAGGCCAAGTACGGCTATGAGTTGGGTGTGCCACAAAACTGGAGCGCCTACGAAGACATCGCCGAGTTCTTCACCAACGACGTGAAGCAAGTCGACGGCAAGCCGATTTACGGGCACATGGACTACGGCAAAAAGGATCCGTCTCTGGGTTGGCGTTTCACCGACGCCTGGCTGTCGATGGCAGGCACTGCCGACATCGGCATTCCCAACGGTCGCCCGATCGATGAGTGGGGCATCCGTGCTTCGGCCGACGGCTG
>JANYJJ010000109.1 GCA_025358485.1 Burkholderiales bacterium
GCCAACGGTCACGTCCGCTGCGCTAAGAACAAGGCTTCGATACCTCAGCCCGAACGGGGTGGGGCGGCATGCGCACGGGGCGTGAATGCGCGCACGGGGTGAGGTGGAACAGGTCGCGTATCGGGCGCGCTCGAAAGTTTGCGCAACGTGTTTAACTCTCACACTGGCGTCATCGCATGCCGCCCCACCCCGTTCGGGCTGAGGTATCGAAGCCTTGTTCTTAGCGCAGCGGACGTGACCGTTGGCGCTATTCAGAGCCCGTCGTTCAAATGGGTCCATCCATGCAAGACTCGCGCAGCAACCCCGTCAGTACCGGCTCATCAGCGGCTCTCGCCCACGCCGAAGTCGCTCTGTGGCGCATGGCGTCGTTCTTCGACGCGCCGCTGAACGACATCGATGCTGCCGCCCAAGAAGACCCCGCTTGGTGCATGCCGCATCTCATGCGCGCCAACTTTTTATTGACGCTCACTGAACCCACATTGATGGCAGACGCGCGGCACGCCTTGGCCAAAGCGCAAGCCCTGATGCCGCACGCCACTGACCGCGAACGCGCGCACTTCCAAGCGGCCGCCGCATGCGCCGCAGGCGATTGGCGCGGCGCGTGTGCTCAGTGGCAAGCCATCCTGAACGCGCATCCGCATGACCTGTTCGCGCTGCAATGGGCGCATCTTTTCGACTTTTATGTCGGTGATGCGCGCGCCCTGCAGTCACGCCCCGCGCAAGCCTTGAAGCAGCTTGATCCCATTGACCCACTGCGCCCCTATGTGCTGGGCATGCACGCCTTCGGCTTGGAAGAAAACGCACACTACGAACACGCTGAAGCCGTCGGCCGCGAGGCCACATCGAGCGCCGCCAAAGTGCCCTGGGCCACGCACGCGGTGGCGCATGTGATGGAGATGCAAGGCCGCCACACCGACGGCCTGCACTGGCTGCGCCTCAACCAATCAACGTGGGCCGAAGGCAACGGCTTTGCCAATCACCACCGGTGGCACGCCGCGCTGTTTCACTTGGAGGCCATGGACATTCCTGCCGCGTTGGCCCTGTACGACCAGCACCTCAGCAGCCCCCACGCCAACATTACTCTGAACCGTTTGGACGGTGCGGCCTTGCTGTGGCGTGTGCATTTGCTCGGAGCTGAGCACGGTGCTGGCATCAGCGAGCGTTGGTTCGACGTGGCGCACGGCTGGGACTTGTCGCCCGCACCGGCTGGTTTGTCGATATTCAACGACGCGCACACGGTGATGGTGTTACTGGGCCAACAGCGTCACGGCGACGCGGAAGCGCTGGTGGCCGAAGTGCAAAAACGCTTGCAGGCGGGCAGCGTGAGCGAAGCGGCGACCACCCTGAAAGTGGGCATGCCTTTGCTGCGCGCTTTGTTGGCATTTGGACGCGAAGACTTTGGCCAGGCGGTGCAATTGCTGTGGCCACTGCTCGTTGATTTGCACCGCATCGGCGGCAGCCACGCGCAACGCGACGCCGTCATTCAAACGCTCTTGGTGGCGGCGCTGCGTTCTGGCCATGCAGCCGTCGCAAGCGAGCTGCTCCGCGGCAAATCAGCAAAGGCAAACACGCCGTTGACTGAGCACTGGCGGCACATCTTGTCTCGGTCTTCCTTTTAGTCCACTGAAACACTGAAGTCGAAGCAGTTCTGCCCACGCGAGACAGGCTTATTGCGGCGTCGTAAATGCTCTCGACACCTTAGACCGTGAGCCGCAGAGAGAACGTCGACTACAAGTCGGACGCGGCGGTTCATTTTTTTTCGCCGCTCTTCGAGAGCGCCGGCTTCTTGCCGCATGGCTGCGCTTTGCACCTCGCAGTGCTGCAAGCTGCCCAAAGACCACGAACAAAACCGTTTTGGCTTCGGAGACGCAGAGTTTTCGGGCCTGTCGTAGCAACGCATCAATGGGGGGCGGCACGTTGGCACAAGGCCCCGGCTGCGCTGTCATCGCCCGCAATCAGACTCTTGCGTCAGCCCTCGTCTTAGGGATAGGTGCCAGCCCCGCCTGTGCCTAACCTCGACTGCGGTCAGGCTCCAAACAGGGGCATCCCCGGCCGATTCACAAACTTTGGAGACGATCATGGCAGGTCACGGCAACATCTATCGGTCGGGTGACAACCCACCGCATTCCACTTTTTACGACCAAGGAAAATTCGGTCGCATGTTCGGCAGCTTGCCGCCCTTTGCAAGCGACAGCCCGACCCTGCGAAGTGCGCTGAAAGAGCTGGGAAAGTTGGGCGGCTTGATGGACGCCAAAGACGATCTCACTGCAAATCCGCGCGACCTCATCGTCAACCCGGCGCTGTTCGTCAACAACCCCGACAACCCGACCATGACGGCGGGCATGACGTTTCTGGGGCAGTTTCTCGACCACGACTTGACGCTCGACATCACCTCGAGCCTGGAGCAGCAAGTTGACCCGGAAATGATCCGCAACTTTCGCACCCCGGCATTCGAGTTGGACAGCCTTTACGGGCAAGGTCCGACAGGCTCACCGCACCTGTACGACCAAAGCATCGACAGCGGGCAGACCAGTTTCCTGCTCGAAGCCAACACTGGTTCCAACGCCATTACGCGTGACGGCTCCACCAAATTTGACCTTCCGCGAAACAGCCAAAGCACGCCTTTGATTGGTGACCCTCGCAACGACGAAAACCTCATCCTGTCGCAAATGCAGGTGGCGTTTTTGCGCTTCCACAACGCCGTGGTTCAACGCGTCAAAGCCGACATCGGCGGCACCAACGTGCGCGACGTTTTTGCCGAGGCGCAGCGCTTGGTGCGTTGGCATTACCAATGGATCATCGTGCATGAATTCTTGCCCAAGACCATCGGTCAACCGCTGGTCAGCGACATCCTGACCAAGGGGCGAAAACACTACAAGTGGCGCAACGCGCCCTACATTCCGGTGGAGTTTTCGGTGGCGGCTTACCGGTTCGGGCACTCGCAAGTGCGACCCAGCTACCGCGTGAACTTTGGCCCAAATGACGCCAACCAGTTTTTTGCATTGCTCTTCAATGACAACATCGCCGTCAACCCCATCACCGTGGACATGCGCGGTGGCAGCCGAGCCCCCAACCGTTTCATCGACTGGCAAACCTTCTTCGACTTTGGTGACAACCGATCGCGCAACAACAAGCGGATCGACAGCAAGTTGTCTACCGTGTTGCTTGACCTACCGGGCATCCCGGGCGGCGAACCTCAATCGCTGGCCAGCCGCAACCTGCTGCGTCACCTGACCTTCAAGCTGCCCAGCGGTCAAGCTGTGGCGCGCGCCATGAAAGCCGCGCCCGTGCCCCCGGGCTCACTCACAGACCTCATTCCTCTGAATCTTGAGGAGCGAACTCCGCTGTGGTTTTACGTGCTGCGTGAAGCCGAGGTCATGGCCGAGGGCAAACACCTTGGCCCGGTAGGCGGGCGCATCGTCGGTGAAGTGTTTATCGGCGTGTTGCAAGGCGATCCGCTGTCCTACCTGAACCAAGACCCTGCCTGGACGCCGCACCTGGGCGCTGTGGCGGATCAGTTCAGCATGGTCGATTTGCTGAAGCTGGCGGGCGTGGTGACTGTGATCTAAAGCCAGGCGCGGTGCGGCCTGATTCACAGCAGCCGCGCGCACCGCTGACCAAAGCTTCAGGTGGCGCGCGGTGGTGCCTCAAGCGACTCGCGGTCGTAGTAATCAACATCGTGCTCGGCGTGAATAATTTTGCGCAAACGCGGCGCGTCCGCAGCGCTGGCGAACACACCCACTTTTTGCGAATCGGGGTACTCGCAAACTTCGATGTCGCGGGCATTCGACAACGCCAAATAGCGCAGGGTCGTCGCACCGGTGTTGATGATTTGGTGTGCGGTGTCGGGCCCACCCGTCGGGCAGGCAATCACATCGTGTTTCTTGATTCGGTGCGTCATGTCGCCGTAGCGCAGCTCGCCCTCGCCTTCAAGAATGAAAAACATTTCTTCTTCAGCGCGGTGCGAGTGAAACGGGCATTGAGCGCGCCCGGGTGCAAGTTCGGTCAAGTTGTAGGCCAGCTTTTTCGCGCCGATGGCGGCGCTGAACTGCGCGCGTCGAGAGCTGTAAAAACCGTTGTCCTCAACATCGTTGAAAACGACATCGCTCAGGTTGATGAATGGCAGCATGGGGTTTCCAAATGGGTCGAGATGACGGATTTTGTTGGCGGTATTGCTCTTTGCTTCAGCGGCAGATTCACCGATTGACAGCGCTCAGCCCACCGACAGGCCCGCACCACACTCCAGCAACTTCAAGGGGCAACTGTCGCTCAAATCGATCGTGCAGCGTCATCATCACAAGCCAATGTTCGCCGCGAACACTTGAACCAAACGGTCCGGCAAGCGTCTCGCCATGATGTTCTGCCAAGCTGCCTCTAAGCGCCATGCGCAGCCTGACGTCCGCCCGCAGCACACCTGCTGCGTGTCAGAAAAGCCGCCATCCAAATCGATTCATCACCTCGACACTCGCTCGATGCCCGACGGCCGACGATCGCATGGCCCGGAGCTTGATCCACACACCTGCAACGCTTTTGTGTGCCTTGCCCGCGAAATCAACGCAGAGCGCTGTTGGCACCGCGGGCGTTACGCCGACCGCTTGTTTCAGCCACGCGCAACCGACTCATCCGGCCTTCGCGTAGAAGAAGTATGTTGCCTTGTACGCCACTCGCGTAGGCGCGCCCACAGACGCCGCGTCGCATCCACTTTCAGGTGCCTTGCCGCCGACAGTGCTCACGCGCTGGATGCTCATTGTTTTGCCAAACACACCTTCCCCCTGATTGGCTTTTGCGGTCAGCAGCAGCCACGGAATGGCGCTGGCGTCGGGGCCGTCTGCGCGCGCCTTGACTTCGCCCACCACGGTGCTGCCGTCGTTGCTCTCCCATGTTGGGCCACCGTAGTGCTTGCCGATTTTTGTGCCCGCTGAATCGAACAGCTCGGCCTCAGGCCCCTTGAAAACCCAATCGAATTTCGCCGATGTTCCGTTGGTGCCAGCCGTTGTGCTGCACTGGTAAATCTGAACGCCAGCGGCTGTCACTTCAGATCTGCGCACTTGTCCGGCGGGCACCGCCAAATTCGCTGGCACGTCAACCGACACGACGTGGGTGCGCGTGCCGTTCGCAGCGCAAGCCGTGAGCGCCGTGATGGCTAACATCATGATGAGCGTTGATGACTTGAGTGACGGTGTTGTTCGCTTCAATTTCGACTCCGGTTGATTGGCTTTCCCGCGCGGCCATCGAGCCGCAGGTTGCGGCCCCGTTTGCGGCGGGTGGGCTTGAGTCGAAAGTAAAACTGTCTTGCTTACAGCGCTGCGCGTGACTGCCTGTAACGCCGCCGGGCTGACGCTCAAGCGCAGCGCTTTCGTCGTTGAGTGGCGCGTCTCTCGAAAGGCGTGTTGTGGCTGCAACCTGAACCACCTCTGCTGGTTCAAGCCCCTTCCGCCTCCACCCCTTTGAACACCAGCGCCATTTGCATCGTGCAATCAATGCTGACCAGCTTGAGTTCCGCTGCTCCCGTTTGGTCGGTCAGCAACCAAGCGCCACCTAGGGTCAGCGTGAAGACTTCTACTTGACGCTTCGCTGGGTCGATCAGCACGTATTCACGCAAAGACTGCAAGGTGCGGTACAGGATGAATTTGTCCCGTTTGTCATAGCCTTTTGTGCTGGGCGACAGCACTTCGATAACGAGTTTCGGATCAACGATGGTCTGCTCATCACCCGCATCGGCCTTGCCGCACGTGACCATCACATCGGGGTAGAGCACGCCGTCTGCAAGCTGCACTTTCATGTTCTCGGCGAAGACTTGGCACGGCATGCCGTCGAGGTGATCGCCGATGCGGCTGGCCAAGTTCAGGATGACGCGGTTGTGCCGGGCCGTACCGCCCACCATGGCGAAGCTTTCGCCACGATAAAACTCATGCCGTTCAGCTTGTTGTTCTTCCCAAGCTAAAAAATCGGGCAGGGTCATTCCTTGCGGCGGCAATCCCATGAAGGCCTTTCAGTTGGCGCGCTTGAAAGATCGCTTTAGCGCTCGGGGAGTCCATGGGCAACAAGCAATCACCGCTGCACCCGCAGCTTCGTCAATGCGGCATCATTCGCACATGAACCGCTCGACCGCATTGCAACTGCTGACTGCTCACAAACCGACTCTCGCTGCGCGCTTCGGCGTTGTGCGCTTGTCGCTGTTTGGCTCCACGGCTCGAAACAGCGCTGTGCCTGGCAGCGATGTTGATGTGTTGGTGAGCTTTGACGGCCCCGCCACACCGGAAGCATTTTTCGGGGTTCAGTTTTATCTTGAAGATCTGTTTGGATGCGCAGTCGATCTCGTCACTGAACGTGCCCTTCGGCCTGAACTTAAACCTTATGTCGAACGAGACGCCATTGCCATCGTCTGAACGTGACCCGACGCTCTACCTGACATCGAAGCGCGGAGCCAATCACCCCTCCAACTGCTTCTGAAACACCAAGCCCGCGTGCTCGCGAAGCGCGTGGAATTTAATCTTGGGCCAGTTGGCTTCAATGGCGCGCAGCTCGGGCGCGTACTCCACCAGCACGGTCGGCGCATCGACCGCGTCATACGCCACGCGGTGGGAGTTGGCGTCTATGAAGCGGGCCAGTTCTTTGGCGCCGCCGTCTTTGTCGTCGCAGCTGACCCAACGCGCCACTTGAAAACGGCTGGGCAGGATGCGCGCTTTGACGCCGTACTCAAACTCCAAGCGGTGCGCCACCACTTCAAATTGCAGTTGGCCCACAGCGCCCAACAACAGCACCGAACCGCCGACGGGGCGGAAGACTTGGATGGCGCCTTCTTCGCCCAATTGCGTCAGGCCGCTGCGCAGTTGTTTGGTGCGCAGCGGGTCGGCCACTTCAACGCTGCGAAACATCTCGGGCGCGAAAAACGGCAGGCCGGTGTAGAGCAGGTTTTCGCCTTCGGTCAGGGTGTCGCCCAGTTGCAGCACGCCGTGGTTGGGGATGCCGATGATGTCGCCGGCAAAAGCCTCATCCAAAAGTTCGCGGCGCTGGCTTAAAAAACTCACCACCGTGTTGGGCCGCATTTCTTTGCCCGAGCGTGCCACCTTGATACGCATGCCGCGTTTGAAGTGGCCGCTGGCCACGCGCACGAAGGCGATGCGGTCGCGGTGGGCGGGGTCCATGTTGGCTTGAATTTTGAACACCACGCCGGTGAGCTTGGACTCGTCCGGTTTGACTTCGCGCTGGGTCGCCATGCGCGAGCCGGGGGACGGGGCCAAGTCGACCAGCGCGTCCAAAATCTCTTGCACGCCGAAGTTGTTGACGGCCGAGCCGAAGAACATCGGGGTTTGGTGGCCGGTCAAGAAAGCTTGGCGATCAAACGCGGGCGCGGCGTCGGTCAGCAGTTCAATTTCGCTTTTGCTTTGCGCGTACTGCATGCCAAAACGCGCGGGGTAGGCGGGGTTGTCCAAGCCGTCCAAAAACTCTTCACCGTTGTTCAATTCGGCGCCGCCGAAAAGGCGCATGCGTTTTTCGCGCAAGTCCATCACGCCGTGGAATGCTTTGCCCATGCCCACCGGCCAGGTGAAGGGCACCACCTCCATGCCCAACTCGCGCTCAATCTCGTCCATCAGCGCCAGCGGGTCTTTCACCTCGCGGTCCATCTTGTTGACGAAGGTGAGGATGGGCGTGTTGCGGGCGCGGCAAACTTGCAGCAAGCGGCGCGTTTGCGGCTCTACGCCGTTGGCCGCGTCTATCACCATCAGCGCCGCGTCCACGGCGGTGAGCACGCGGTAGGTGTCTTCAGAAAAGTCTTGGTGGCCGGGCGTGTCGAGCAGGTTGATGACGCAGTCGCGGTACTCCATTTGCATCACGCTGGAGGCCACCGAGATGCCGCGCTGCTTTTCAATTTCCATCCAGTCGCTGGTGGCGTGGCGCGTGGCTTTGCGGGCCTTCACCGAACCGGCAATTTGAATCGCGCCCGAGAACAGCAACAGCTTTTCCGTCAACGTGGTTTTGCCAGCGTCGGGGTGGGAAATGATGGCGAAGGTGCGGCGCCGCTTGACTTCTTTGGTCAAGGCGTTGGTGGTGACATCGGAGGACATGGTGCTCTAGGGCGGGGGGCGGGGGGCGAGGGCGGGGGACGAGCGTGCGCAGAGCACGGCGTCACAACAAGGGTGGTCGCTGATTATCGTGGCTCAGGATTTTTCGATGCGCCGCCGCGTTTGCGCGCATACATGTCGGCATCGGCGTGCTCCAAAATTTGCGCTGCGGTGCGGCCGTGCTCGGGGTAGACGGCGGCTCCCACAGTGCCGCTGGTGACGATTCGGCCATCGTTCGCTGGTGCATCCCGAACCGCAACTTCGCCGCGCAACACGCGGTCAATTTTTTCACGCACTTGCTCGACGGCTGCCAAGCCGTTCACGTTGTCCACCAGCATCACAAATTCATCGCCCGCGAAGCGCGCCACCAAGTCACCGGCACGTGACGCGGCGCGCAGGCGTGCGCCGATTTGGATGAGTGCAGCGTCGCCTGCCGCGTGGCCAAAGCGGTCGTTGATTTGCTTGAAGTTGTCGAGATCGATGAACAGCACCGCGAAGCCGTGGGTGTCGGCAGCGCGGCGGTGTTGTTCGATGCGCGCCGTCACGCTGCGCAGCAAGGCGTCGCGGTTCACCAAGCCGGTGAGCATGTCGGTGCTGAGCGCTTGTTGCATTTGGCGGAAGCTGGTGGCGAGGTCGCCGAGCTCGTCAGATCGGTAGACGTTGATGGGTGTGTCCAAGTGGCCCGCGCCGACTTCGCGTGCGGCGGCGGCCAAGCGCTTGAGGTCGCGGGTGACCCAACCCAAAATGCCCAAGCCCAGCGCCAGTGCGGCCAGCACTGCCGCACCGCCAATCAAGGCGGTGCGCTGCACGTTGGCGGTGACGCCCTTCATGAAGTCGCTGCGCGGCACGGCCACCACCGTGATCCAGTCGAGCCCAGCGTCGTCGCGCAGGCGGTCGAAGGCCAGTTGCACCATTTCGTCATTCGCGCCTCGGTAGCGCCCGGTCACCGGCGCATTCGGTGGGCCTGCATTCTTCAGAGCTTGCTTGACGTTGGCATAGGCCGCCACTTGGTCGGGGTCGCCGCTGGCGTCTGCAAACAGACGTTCGTAGCCGCCGCCTGCGTCGCGCTTGACGTTGGCGGTGCGCGAGGACGCGATCAGTTTGCCGTCGGGCTCAATGATGAAAGCCAAACCGTGTTCGGTGGTCTTCAAGCCGCGAACAAATTCATTGAGCTTGCGCAGAGAGATGTCGGTGGCCACCACGCCTTGCAACTCGCCGGTGCCGCTGACCACCCGCCGCGCGCGCGTGGCAACGAGTTCAGATGTCACGAAGTCAATGTAGATCGACGTCCAAACGTGGGTGAGTTTTGTGGCGGCGGCTTGATACCAAGGTCGCTCGCGCGGGTCGTAAATTCGGGTTTCACGTTTGGCGACGCCCAACGCGCCGTTGATGTCAGTGAAGCGCGAGATCTCGCGCGGCGCACCTGCTTGGGTTTTGAGCCGCAGCTCGGCCTCGGTGCTGGAGTGTCGCCACAGACCAAAAAATTGGCCAGATTGGTTGCCGTAGTAAACGTAGTTGTTCGGGTCTAGGTGCAGCGACGTGGCGATCCAAAAACGCGAGCGCAGCGTTCCCATGTCGGCCTCTATGCGCTGTGGTGCCGCAATGCCTTGCGGGAAAGCTGCTTCGAGTGTGGCCGCCGAGCCCACCACATGGCGATCAACCGCTTGACCTATGCGTTCTACGGTCTCCGACAACAAATGGTCGGCCACCGTGTCTACTGCTTGACTGCCGGCTTGATAAGACAACGCGCCAATCAAAAGCACCAAGCCGCTGACCAAGGCAATGTAGGGAATCGTCAGCCATTGACGCAGACTGATACGGGCAGACATAGAGATGGGCATGTGGATACGCGCAGCTTGTGTGCGAGACGCTTTGTGAGCGCGCGCACTGGGGGACGAACTTGGTGGCGCGCAAGCCTAACTCACGATGCATGCGCGAGTCACTGCATCGACATCAATACTCAATGCTTAGTACTCAATGCTAAATGCGCAGCGCGTTCAATCTTCCAACAACGACCGCAGCATCCACGCGGTTTGCTCGTGCACGGTCAAACGCTGGGTCAGCAAGTCGGCCGTGGGCTCGTCGCTGGCTTTGTCGGCCAGGCCAAAGATGCCGCGCGCAGTGCGTGCCACCGCCTCGTGGCCGTCCACCAAGATGCGCACCATTGCCATCGCTTTGGGTGGCGCGGTGGGTGCATCGGGCAAAGACGCCAAGGCGCTGAATTGCGCATAAGAACCGGGTGCCGGATGGCCGAGTGATCGAATGCGCTCGGCGACCGGATCCACCGCGGCCCACAGCTCGGTGTACTGCACCATGAACATTTGGTGCAAGGTGTTGAACATCGGCCCCGTCACGTTCCAGTGGAAGTTGTGGGTGGTGAGGTAGAGCGTGTAGGTGTCGGCCAGCAAATGGCTCAAGCCCGCAGCAATGGCAGCGCGGTCTTTTTCGCTGATGCCAATGTTGATGCCGATGTTGATGGTGGTGACTTTGGATTTGGACGGGGATTTCTTCATGGCGATGCGCTCCAAAATGAATGAAGCGACAGCTTATCCAGAACCGGCAGCAGCGGCTGATTTGACTTGGCTATCACTGCAATCAAAGCCGTCACGACAGCTTGGTGGCGCCTTTCAGCGGGCAAGCGTAGATGGCGTTGCGCAGCGCTGCGATGGCTTCGTAACGCGTGAAGGTGCGCCGCCACGCCAGCACCACACGGCGCGTGGGCACGGGCGCTGAAAACGGCACGTAGGCCACGTGTTTATCCGCCTCTGCGGGCACGCTGAGTTGCGGCACCACCGTCACGCCCATGCCCGAGGCGACCATGTATTTGATGGTCTCCAGCGAAGAGCCTTCAAAGCTTTTGCGCATGCCTTCACCAACGTCACCGACCATGCTGGAAAAGCGCGCGTACTCGGGGCACACCTCCAACACGTGGTCACGAAAACAGTGGCCTGTGCCCAACAGCAACATGGTTTCTTGCTTCAATTCTTCGGCGCTGATGTGCTTGCGCTTGGCCAGCGCATGCGCCTTGGGCACCGCCACCATGAAGGGCTCGTCGTAGAGCGGGGCCACGGCCAAACCGGTGTCGGGAAAGGGCTCGGCCATGATGGCCGCGTCGAGCTCGCCGGTGCGCAGCATGTCGAGCAATTTGACGGTGAAGTGCTCTTGCAAGATGAGCGGCATTTGCGGCACGCGGGCAATGGCCTCTTTCACCAAGCTGGGCAGCAAATAAGGGCCGATGGTGTAGATCACACCCAAGCGCAGGGGCCCCGACACCGGGTCTTTGCCGCGCTTGGCAATTTCTTTGATTCCAGCGGCTTGCTCGATCACAGTTTGCGCTTGGCGAATGATGTCTTCGCCCAGCGGCGTCATGCTGATCTCGCTGGCACCACGCTCAAACAGTTTCACGTCGAGTTCTTCTTCGAGTTTTTTGATCGCCACGCTGAGTGTGGGTTGCGAGACAAAACAAGCCTCGGCGGCGCGACCGAAGTGTTTTTCTCGGGCAACGGCAACGATGTAGCGGAGTTCAGTGAGGGTCATGACTGCATTGTGCGCAATTGGAAAACACCGGGCTTCGTGGCGGCGGATAACTTCCTTCGCTTCGCGCGCCATCAAGCCTTCACCATCAAGCCTTCAAATACTCAGCCTTGCTGCCCAGCCACCGCACCACATGACGTTCGGCCGCGCTGCGGTGGTCGCGCAACATCACTTCCGCGGCGGCGCGGGCGACATGAACCATTTCCAGGTCCTCAGTTAAATCTGCAAAACGCAGCAACTGCGCACCCGACTGGCGCGCACCTAAAAACTCGCCGGGGCCGCGAATTTCAAGGTCGCGCCTGGCAATCTCGAAGCCGTCGTTGGTCTCGGCCATGGCCTTCAGGCGGGCTTTGCCGGTACTGCTCAAGGGGCCGCCGTAGAGCAACACGCACACACTCGCCGCCGCACCCCGGCCCACACGGCCGCGCAGTTGGTGCAGTTGCGACAGGCCAAAACGCTCGGCGTGTTCAATCACCATCAATGATGCGTTGGGCACATCCACACCCACTTCAATCACCGTCGTGCTGACCAGCACCGAGGTCTGCCCCGATGTGAACGCGGCCATCACCTGCGCCTTCTCAGCGGGCTTCATGCGGCCGTGCAGCAAGCCCACGCTGTGGCCTTGCAGCGCATCAGCCAAATAGGCGTGCGTGGCGGTGGCGTTTTGCAAATCGAGATGCTCACTTTCCTCGATCAGCGGGCACACCCAATAGGTTTGGCGACCTTGCACAGCGTCGTCGCGCAGGCGGGCAATCACAGCGTCACGCTTGCTGAGCGAAAACACCTTGGTGACGATGGGCGTGCGGCCCGGTGGCAGCTCGTCGATGGTGCTGATGTCGAGGTCGGCGAACACCGTCATGGCCAGGGTGCGCGGGATGGGTGTGGCGCTCATCATCAGCAAATGGGGCTCCAGGGCCTGCGTGCCCGGCGGGGTCAGTTCTTCCAGCTTGCTGCGCAGGGCCAGCCGCTGTGCCACACCGAAGCGGTGCTGCTCGTCGATGATGGCCAAGCCCAATTTGGCAAATTGCACGTCGGCTTGAATCACGGCGTGCGTGCCCACCACCAAGCCCGCTTTGCCGCTGGCCACCATCTCCAACATCGCGCGGCGGCCTTTGCCCTTGCGGCTGCCAGTGAGCCAGGCCACACCGATGTTCAGCGGCTCCAGCCACGTCACCAACTTGCGGAAATGTTGCTCGGCCAAAATTTCGGTCGGGGCCATCAAGGCGCATTGCCAGCCGTTTTGTATGGCGATCGCTGCCGCCAGTGCGGCCACCACAGTTTTGCCCGAGCCCACATCGCCTTGCAGCAAACGGTTCATCGGCACGGGCAGTTGCAGGTCGGTGGCGATCTCATCGCCCACGCGGCGCTGCGCATTCGTCAACCCAAACGGCAGCGCGGCCAACAAGCGTTCTTGCAACGGATCTTGCAAACCACGGCGCGCCAATTTGAAGGCCGGTGCCACCTGCAAAGCGCGTTCCTGCTTGGCTTGCAGTTGCGACAGTTGCTGCGCCAACAGCTCTTCAAACTTCAGGCGCTGCCAAGCAGGGTGGCTGTGGTTTTCGAGGGCCTGCAGCGACACCTCAGGCGCGGGCTGATGCAAGAAACGCAGCGCCTCGCGCAGCGTGCTCATGCCTTGCGGCAACAGCGCAGCAGGAATGATTTCGCCCAAGTCGGCGCGCTGCAAACCCGACGCCACGGCGCGGCGCAAATAGGCCTGTGGCAATGCGGCGCTGCTCGGGTAGACGGGCGTGAGCGCAGCGGCCAAAGGAGTGGCCTCATCCACCACTTTGAACGCCGGGTGCACCATTTCCAAACCAAAAAAACCGCCCCGCGCTTCACCGCGCACACGCACGCGGTGGCCCTCGCTCAGGGCCTTCTGGTGTGAAGGAAAGAAGTGCAAAAAGCGCAGCACCAGCTCGTCACCCTCGTCGTCCGCCAGGCGCGCCACCAATTGGCGGCGACCGCGAATTTGCACCTCTGCGTGGTTCACCGTGCCTTCAACTTGCGCGGTGTCGCCGTCGCGCAGGCTGGCGATGGGCACCAAGCGCGTCTCGTCCTCGTAGCGCATGGGCAGGTGCAAGGCCAGGTCGATGTCGCGGCGCAGGCCCAGCTTTTCCATGGCTTTCTGGGGCGCCGATTTGGGCTTGACTGGTGCAGCCTGGTGCGGTGCGTTGGGTAGTGCTTTGGATAAGGAGACGGCGGCGGACATGGGACAATTTTGCCTTCGTCACGGCCTGGCTTTTTGATGCGTCAATTTGTATTGAGTGACTTCGATTTCGAGCTACCGAGCGAGCTGATTTCGCAGCATCCGGCCGCCGAGCGCAGTGCCTCGCGCTTGCTCGATGGCCGCAGCCATGTGCCTGTAGACCGCCGCTTTCGCGACCTGCCCGGCTTGCTTCAGCCCGGTGACTTGCTGGTGTTCAACAACACCCGCGTCATCAAGGCCCGCTTGTTGGGCATCAAGGCCAGCGGCGGCAAGGTCGAAGCTTTGGTGGAGCGCGTTTTGCCGAACTTTGAAGTGTTGATGCACCTGCGCGCCAGCAAGTCGCCCAAGGCTGGCGGCGTGGTGCGGTTTGAAGGCCGCAGCGGCCACTTCGATGCTGAAGTGCTGGGCCGCGCAGGCCCAGAAAACGCACTCTTTCATTTGCGTTTTCCCAGCGAGCCCTTCGCCTTGATCGAAGCCCATGGTCACGTGCCGTTGCCGCCCTACATCACACACGCCGACGGTGCGGATGACGAGCGCCGCTACCAAACCATCTTCGCCTCGCAACCCGGGGCCGCTGCCGCGCCCACTGCGGCGTTGCACTTCGACGAAGGCGTGATGGCGGCGCTGCAAGCGCGCGGCGTGAGCACGGCCCACGTGACCTTGCATGTGGGTGCAGGCACTTTTCAGCCGGTGCGCACCGAGAACTTGGCCGAGCACGCCATGCACAGCGAATGGTTTGACGTGCCGCAGAGCACGGTGGATGCGATAGCCGCCACCAAGGCCTCAGGCGGGCGCGTGGTGGTGGTGGGCACGACCACGCTGCGCGCGTTGGAATCGGCGGCACAGTCAAGTGACTCAAAGACGGGTGGGCTGCAAGCAGGCAGCCGCGACACCAGCATCTTCATCACGCCGGGATTCGAGTTCAAAGTGGTCGACCTGCTGATCACCAACTTTCATCTGCCCAAAAGCACGTTGATGATGTTGGTCAGCGCGCTGGCGGGTTACGAGCAGGTGATGAGTTTGTACCGCCACGCCGTCGATCAACGCTACGGTTTTTTCAGCTACGGCGACGCGATGCTTTTGCAGCGCGCCCCTGTGCGCACCGCCAGCAAGCTCACCAAGGCAAGTTGAGTGAGGCCTGCCAACCCAGCGCGCGCGATGCACTGACGCTGGTGCTTTGACTTCGCAGCATCACCGAACCAAAACGGCCGTTGATGCCCACACCAAAGGACTTGAATCGCGCGTCGGCGTCCAGCTGCAAATCCAGTCCGCGTTGCAGCGGCACAGCAGCCCACACCGAAGGGATGTGGATGCCCGCGATGTGCTCCCAACGTGCGCCGATCACGGCTGACGTGGCGGCGTTGTTGTCAACGCGCATGTCAACACGCGTCCCTGCGCTGAGCGAAATTTTGCGTGCCAAGCGCAGCGACACGTCCCGCGCGCTGTCGCGGCCACTCAGCAGCGGGTGATAGTCGAGGTAGCCGTTGCTGTCGAACAAGCGTGTGGTGGAAGACGCGCTCATTTGTTCGGTGGCAACTTGCTTGACTTTCAATCTTGATGCGGCGTCGGCGATCGACAGGTTCACGAAGCTGCGCGCGGTGGGCTGCCACAGCAAGCCGATTTCAGCGGTGTAGCCACGGCCCACAGCGCCTTCATGGCCATAGCCGCCGAACTGAACGTGAGAGTCTTGCTGCGTGGTCTGCGCATTGAAGTCGAAACCAGAGGCGCTGTTGAAGCGCGCGCTGCCACTCACAGCGGTGAGCTGTATGCGTCGCACTGACAACAGCGTCACGGCGGTGGTGAGCTGCACGCCGTGCTCGGTGCCGGGGCGCAGCACCCAAGTGCGCGCGCCACGCAAGCCCGCCCAAATCACGCCTTGTTCGGTGGCGTCTAAATTGAATTCGCTGCCGCTGGCGGGCTCGCGTTTTTGTTTGTAGGCATTCACGATGTCGAACGCGCCGCGCGAGCCTTCTATGACGATGTCGCTGCGCACCGCTGCGCCCACTTCCCAGAGTGCTTTGGATGCTGACAGTTCCAAGCGCGCCGATTGCAGTGCGACGTTGCGTCCGTCGCGCGGTCGGTAGTTCGACCAATCGCCAGACAAGGCGCGCACTGGCGCGACATCGGCCGCTTCAAATTGAGAGGCCAGCGTTTTGATGCGCCAGGCGCTGTCGTCTGCCACTGGCAAACGCTCGGGCAAGCGCGCTGCGGGCATCGCCGACCAAACCGATTCGGCGTCTGTGAAGGCCCATGCGCTGGCGCTGTGCATCAACAGCACGGAACAAGCAGCGGCGAGTTGTCGGCTCAAACTTTCACACGCGGGCTTCAAGACAGCGCGCCTTGCGACATGGAAGAACTGCCTAGGCCTGCGTCGCTTGCCTTCAAATCCAAGACTCAAAGCTGCCGTCGATGTAGTTGATGCGCTTCTTGGCCTTGTCAAGCACCGCAGTCAGGCGACCGCTCACCGTGAGGTTGGCACTGTTGAGGCCGGGGCTGACCGACACCGACACGCCGCTTGCATCGGCAAAAGTGGCCGACGTGCCGTTGCTGTTTTGGGTGCCGCTGATTTGCATGGTGGCCCCGCTTTGCACATAGCGGCCACTCAGGCTGAAGCTGGCGGCGCGGGTTGGGGTCGCCGGTGTTTCAGTGATGGATGCGCTCAGTGACGCGGTGGGCCGCTGTGGCAAGCTCATGCTGCCTTCAAAGCTCACCACAGGCTGGTTGCCGTTGGTGAGTTCAAGGGTGCCACTCAACCAAGGCACCACGGTGCCCACCACCGAGTTCACTACAGGCGCAACACCGATGCCGCCAACAAACTTCACCCGGCCCAACACCAAGCCACTGGCAGCGTTGGCGGTGAAGCGGTCAGCCAACAAGCTGCCCGTCAACGTACCTCGTGCCGTGCTGATGGACGCTGTCAGATTGATGATGGTGTCGGCCACTTGAGCAGCGTTGCTGCTGTCTGCGGCGAGCACCACCACGCTGCCGCCTTGAGGTGACACATCCAGCGTCAACGACTCGGCTGTGCCGCCCACTGGCACCACACCAAACCGACCGCTGCTGAAGGCCGCTTTGAATGCGCCGCTCGGCAAATCACTGACCAAGCCGTTCACGTTGACGGTGTAACGCGCAGCCAACAGGCTGCCGTCGGCGCGCATGCTTGGCGGCAAGTCGCCCACCATGGAGATGCCGGTCAGGTAGCCGTTGAGTTGCACAAAACTTGCCACCCCACGCAGCGTGGGCGTGAGGTTCTTTTGGTAGAGCGTCGACCCATCGGCATAACGCTTGCGCGAGACGGCGATGTAGGGCACGGCTTGGGTGGTCTCGGTGGTCGCGCCTTTGCTGTCGACAGAGGCGGTCGCCGTGCCCGCCGACAGGTTGAACAAAATGCTTTGGCGGTACTGCGTCGAGCCGTTTTGTGTGCTGCCTTGGTTTATCGAGCAACCCACCCAATTGGCCGCCATCGCGCTGGTCGCCACCACTGACGTGCTGGCATACGGCGCACCGTCAGCGCTGCCGAATTGCGCAGGAAAGTCGCCCTCGTAAACCGTGCAACCGCCAGCAAGGCCAGGGACGGCTGGCGAGTTGGGGTCTGTGCTGTAGCCGCCTTTGTAGTCGGACCACACCTGGATCGCCATGTCGCTCAAACGCGCCAGGGCGGTGGTCTCGCGCGTCACGGCGGCCGCTTCGTTTTTAAGCGAATCGCCGAAGGCTTTGACGCCGTCGGTGATGCCGGTTTCCAACGGACCGTCTTTCAAGGCAACGGCGTTGGAACGCAAACGCGACACAAATCCTTTGGCAGCCGCGACATCAAGTTCTTGCGCTGTGGGGGCGGGTGAGGGCGCAGGTGATGGTGCAGGTGGTACTGGCGCAGGAGCCGGCGTAGGAGTTGGCACAGGAGCTGGCACAGGAGCTGGAGCTGGAGCTGGAGCTGGCGACGGAGCGGGACTAGGTGCAGGTGTGGGGGTTGGCGCTGTCGGTGCAGGTGCAGGTGCAGGTGCTGGATCAGGGTTCACGCCGACCACTGGTTTGGGCTCGACTGCTTTCACCTCGGTTTTCTTGATCTCTTTCACCACCGCGTCCTCCGCGGTGATCTTGGCGTCGGTTTTGTTGATCTTGGGGTCGGCTGCGACGCTCACCAAGGCTGCGGTGAAGCCCGCCAGTTTGGGGTTGAACTCGGGTGCTGCGCTCGGGTTGGAACCGTTGCTCGCCGCGACCGTCACCGAGGTGGCTATTTGCTGGGTTGCGCACTGAATTTTCTTGCCCGCGTTGTCACCCGCGGCTGTGAAGCACTGCAAGGTGGCGCTGTCAGCGGTGGTGGGCGCGGAGCTGGCCATCTTGGACACGGCCGCGTTGAACAGTGCATAGCGCTTTTGCGCATCGGTGGCATCAGTGGCGGGAACCAAAGTCGAATCCAGCGGCTTGGTGGCCACAGGGTCCACACCAATCAAAGCAAACACCACGGTGTTGGACTTGGCGATGTTGGCCGCGGTGATGCCGCCAGAATCTTTCGCAATGTTGTGGGCCAGTTCAGTGAACGGCGTGATGGAGGCGTCTTGAATTTTGCTGCTGCCGTCTGCCGCCACCGGGTTGACCACGGTGTTGGCGTGAAGCTTGAAGTCCATCGGCAGTGCCACGTCAATGCCCGTGGCTTCGTCGGCTGTTTTGGTGTCGGCGGTGGCCGTGACCACCAATTGCACCGCCCCGGAATACGCACCCAAATCCAACAGGTAAGCGCCGGTGTCGTCGGTGAGTTTGCTGGTCAGCGCGGTGCTCGACACCACACCGGCCGCGTCAATGGCGTAGGCAGTCACCAAGGCTTGTTTAAGCGGGCCTTTGGAAGCCACGCCGTTCAAGCTGGTGCCAGCCCCCGCGGCCTGCGCGTCTTCAGCTTCTGTGTTGCCGCCGCACGCGGTCAACAAATGAGCAGCCACCAAAGCCGAAGCCAATAAACGCAATTTCATGAGAATTCCAAACGGTTAAGTGATGGCCTCAGTCTGGTTTTTTGCGGCGGTTTTGATGGCCGGATAAGTGGCTTGAAAGTGCGGCAATCCGCGCTCAAGTTTTCCTTGGGTCGGTTGCGGGCGGTTCGGCTCGACAATCCTGCGATGCTGAAATTCGACCTGCTTAAAACCGAAGGACATGCCCGACGGGGCCGCCTCACCCTGAACCACGGCGTGGTGCAAACGCCGGTCTTCATGCCCGTGGGCACCTACGGCACAGTCAAAGGCGTGATGCCCACGTCGCTGGACGCCATGGGCGCGCAAATCATTTTGGGCAACACCTTTCACCTGTGGCTGCGCCCCGGCGTCGACATCCTGGCGCAGTTCGGTGGCCTGCACGGTTTTGAGAACTGGCAAAAACCCATACTCACTGACAGCGGCGGGTTCCAGGTGTGGTCGCTGGGCGAGACCCGAAAAATCAGCGAAGAAGGCGTGCGCTTTGCGTCACCGGTCAACGGCGACAAGCTCTTCCTCACGCCCGAAGTCAGCATGCAAGTGCAGCGCACGCTGAACTCCGACATCGTCATGCAGTTCGACGAATGCACGCCTTACGACACCCAAGGCGTGCTGACCACGCAGGCGCAGGCGCGCTTGTCGATGGAACTCAGCCTGCGCTGGGCGCGCCGCTGTTTGGACGAATTTGAGCGCGGCGAAAACCCCAACGCGCTGTTTGGCATCGTCCAAGGCGGCATGTTTGAGGGCCTGCGCGATGAGTCGCTGGCCGGTTTGGCCGCGCTGAACTTGCCCGGCTACGCCATCGGCGGCTTGAGCGTTGGCGAGCCGAAAGAAGACATGCTGCGAGTGCTCACTCACATTGCGCCTCAACTGCCGTCTGACAAGCCGCGTTACCTGATGGGTGTGGGCACGCCCGAAGACCTGATTGACGGCGTACTTTCAGGCGTGGACATGTTTGACTGCGTCATGCCCACCCGCAACGCCCGCAACGGCCATTTGTTCACCCGCTTCGGCGATTTGAAAATTCGCAACTCGCGCCACAAAAATGACGCGCAGCCGCTCGACTCCACTTGCACTTGCTACACCTGCGCGGGCAGTTCGGGCGTGGCCGGAGCTGTCATCGGCGCGGCCGGTGCAGGCGGTTTTTCGCGCGCTTATTTGCACCACCTGGAGCGCTGCGGCGAAATGCTAGGCCCGATGCTGGCCAGCATTCACAACCTGCGTTACTACTTAAATTTGATGCGCGAGGTGCGCGAGGCGCTGGATGCCGGATCACTCGCGGCGTTTGTGAAGCGCTTCAAAGAGGACAGAGCGCGCGGGGTTTAGGCGCAGATCGAGTCGCTCAATTCAACGCGGTTCGCTGTTGGCCCGTATCCAACTCGCGAACGCGGCCTCGTCCATTTCGCTGGATGCCACGGCCAACACCGTCAAGGTTGCATCCGCTTGTGAGGCGTTGAGTCGGAACCCGTTCATGGCCAAAAACAAACCGACCGACAAAAAAGCGGCGCGCTTGTTGCCGTCAACGAAGGCATGGTTCTTTGCCAGACCGACCCCGTATGACGCAGCCAAGTCGGCGGCGTCCGGGTCACCATAAGCGAGCAGATTCAACGGTCGCGCCAGCGCCGATTCAAGCAGGCCTTCGTCGCGCACGCCTGATGCACCGCCGTGCTCAGCAAGGCTCTCGTCGTGCAGTACCAACAACAGCCGCTTGTCTATCCATCGCCAGCTCATTTCTCTGGCTTACTTGGCGAGCGCATGGAAGGTGTCCTTGTACTCACGCATGAAGGCGCGGCCCTGTTCAAGCTGTTCTTCAAAACTCGGGTCATAAGGCGTGAGCGCCAGGCCATCTGGTGTGTCGGTGATGAAAAGTGAATCACCTTTCACCAGCTTCAACCTCGCCAACACTTCCTTCGGCAAGATGACGCCCACCGAATTGCCGATTTGAGTGAGTTTGAGTGCGTGCATGATCGCGTCCCGAAGTTATAACGTAGGTTAGTTTGCCTGAATTCCCCACCGCTGGCAAACACGCACAACGGCGTTCACGCCTTCAACAGACTCGCAACGCGTGTGCGCAGCACATCGGGACTCACCTCGGCCGGCTGAAGCGCCTCACCTGCCACCAAACCCACGCGACTGAAGACACCGCGTCGAAACGGCTTGCTCATGGCGGCCCCGCCCGCGCGTGAAAAATAAGAACCCCACAGGTTTTGCAACGCCATCGGCACCACCGGCACGGGCGAGGTTTGCAGCAGCTTCATCACGCCCGCCTTGAACTCGCCCAACTCGCCGTTTCGGGTGATACCGCCTTCGGGAAAGATGCACAGCAGCTCGCCGTCTGCCAACACCGCGCGCGCTTGCACGAAGGCTTGTTCGTAGGCTGCTGCATCAACACGTTGCGGCGCAATGGGAATGGCTTTGGCGAGTTTGAAAAACCAGCCCAACACCGGGATTTTGAAAATCTCGTGATCCATGATGAAGCGAATGGGCCGTGGGCTGGCGGCCATCAACAGCACCGCGTCAACAAAGCTCACGTGGTTGCACACCAAAATGGCAGCGCCCTGGGTCGGAATGTGGAGGTCGCCGCGAACCTTGAAGCGGTAGATGCAGCGCGTCAACAAAAACGCCACAAAGCGCAGCAGGTATTCCGGCACCAACATGAAGATGTAAAACGCCACCACGGCGTTGAGCAAACCGGTGATTAAAAACACCTGCGGGATGCTGAAGTTGGCTCCCAACAAAGCACCCACGCCGACCGAGCTGACGATCATGAACAAAGCGTTCAAGATGTTGTTGGCGGCGATGATGCGGGCGCGGTGGCTGGGCTGCGAACGCAGCTGAATGAGCGCGTACATCGGCACGCTGTAAAGCCCGGCAAACAGCGACAGCAGCGCCAAGTCGAACATCACACGCCAATGCGCGGGCTGCGCCATGAAGGCAGCCAGGCCCAAGTTGTCGGCGGGCGGCAAGCCCTTAGACGCAAAGTACAAATCAATCGCAAACACGCTCATGCCGATGGCACCCAGCGGCACCAAACCAATCTCCACATGTCGCTTGCTGAGCACCTCGCACAACAGCGTACCGGTGCCGATGCCGATGGAAAAAACCACCAGCAACAACGACGCCACTTGCGCGTCTCCGTGCAGTACCTCCTTGGCAAACGACGGAAATTGCGCCAAAAAAACCGCGCCAAAAAACCACATCCATGAGATGCCGAGCAGCGACCTGAACACCACGATGTTTTCGTGCGCCAACTTCAGGTTGCGCCAGGTCTCGGTGATGGGATTCCAGTTGATGCGAAGGCTCGGGTCGGTCGAAGGTGACAGCGGTATCGACTGCGCCGTGACGCGGCCGAGCAGAGCCACCGCGATGCAGCCGATGGCGACGTAATGAGGCCCCACTTCAGGAATTGCCACCAGCAATCCACCCGCCACTTGGCCCAACAAAATCGCCACGAACGTGCCCATCTCGACCATGCCGTTGCCACCGGTCAGCTCGCGCTCGTTCAGGTGCTGCGGCAGGTAGGCAAACTTCACCGGCCCGAACAAGGTGGAGTGCAAGCCCATCAAAAACACGCAGGCCAAAAGCACCGGCACGTTGACCATCCAAAAGCCCCAAGCGGCCAAGATCATGATGGCAATTTCCAGCCACTTCACGAATCGGATCACCTGGGTTTTGTCGTACTTGTCTGTGAGCTGACCGCTGGTGGCCGAGAACAACAAAAACGGCAAGATGAACAGCGCACCAATCACCAAACCCGCCATCTTGGGTGCCAACCAACTGACCTGAATTTGGTAGGTCACCATCACGGTGAAAGCAAATTTGAAGAGGTTGTCGTTGGCCGCGCCCAGGAACTGCGTCCAAAAAAACGGCGCGAAGCGGCGCTGCTTCAAGAGGGCAAATTGATTGGGGTGTTCAGTGTTCATGCTGCTGCTTTTTCTGATGGAGTTCAACGAATGGTCTGTATCGCGCCGCCCAAACCGCTTCGATTCAACCATGCAAAAACCGAATCGACGGTGACGGTTTCAATGCGGTCCGAGAAGCGCTTCTCGTTCGGGTGATCGTCAAAGGCAATGTTGGCGGCGGTGACGCGACCACCCAGGCGCTTCAGCGCGTTGATTTTCAACGTGGTGGGTTGGTAGTCATGCAGCTTCAGCCACGACTGCGCCCGCTCGCGGCTGGATGCCGCCGGGTATTGCGTCATCGCCAAGGTTTCGATGGCCCACTGGTTGGACTGTTGGTACTTCAGCGACCACGGGTAGGCCACCATGTTGTACGAGGGTGTGTGCAGTTGTGCGACGCGCTCGTTGTCTTGCAGTGCGGGCAGCAATTTGGCTTGAACTTCGGGAGTGGGGATGACCATCGCCGCTTCGTACTCAAACATGTCGTCAAGAAAAAATTCACCCAAACCTTGACGGTAAATGTCTGCCGTGGCGGTGCCGCATTGGTTGAGTTTGTGCAACACGCGCCACGGTGCGCCTTGGTTGGCGCGGTAGGCAAAACCGAGGTGCGAGTAACGCAGACCGTATTCGCTCAAATTTTGTCCAATGCGTGCCAAGACCACGACTTGCGCGCCGCTTTGGTCCAACTTTTGGCTGGTGCGTTCGGCCAGTTGCATTGCGCGCTGAACCCCTTCCATCGTGGCAGGTTGTGCTTCGCAGCTTCGACCGGCTTGCGCGCTGAAGCCGCTGGCGAAAAGCACAGCGGCCACGGTCGTGGAACGCATCAAGAAGGCGCTGTTCATCGCGTCACCTTTTCGTTGTGCAGCAACGCGGTGCCAATTTCATTGGGCACAAAAGCAATCACTTGGCTTGCCACCGACAACACCCAACCGGTGCTGATCGCCGTCACCAAAACGGCGGTGCCCGCCACCATCGATGCTCCCTTGGCAGCCTGCGCACCCAGCTTGACGCTGCTGCGAACGCCGTCGCTGGCGCGCTCCAAGACCCACACCGTGCCGGTGGCCGACGCCTGCACCGCCACCACCGTCAGGGTCGCACCGGCCGACAGCACCATGACTGGCGCGGCCACCGAGATGGCCACAGGCAAAGCCGACAGAAAACTGAGGTCGGACAAATTTGTATGCGCGGTGGCGTGACCGATCTGTACCGCCAACAACACCGACAAAGTGTTGCGCGCAAGAGTTTTTCGCATCGAAGTGATCTTCATGGCTTGCTCCTGAAGCAAAGTTGAAACGCAGGCGCATCGTCACCGCGACGTCGAACGGTATCAATCACCCAGAGGAGGGTCGTGAGATGCAGGTCATCTGGTATCGTTTGACGATACTTTTCAGCCCGGTTTGAAAGTCCTTTATGAGCGCCAGCCACGACCTCACCTTGGCTTTGAAAGCCGAACTCAAAGCCGCCGGCATCACTTACGCCGACCTGGCTTCGCAACTCGGCTTGGCCGAGTCGAGCATCAAGCGCATCTTTTCCAAAGGCGACATGCCGCTGTCACGCATCGACGATGTGCTGCGCGTGTTGAAGCTGGACTTCGCCGATTTGGCGCGCCGCATCGCCGACGCGCAGCCGCTGCGCCGCGAGTTGACGCTGGAGCAAGAAACGGCGGTGGTGGCCGATCAAACGCTGATGCTCTTGGCCATTTGCTGCATGAGCTTGTGGACTTTCGAGCAAATGGTGGCGACTTACAAAATCACTGAAATCGAATGCCTGCGTTACCTGTTGCAGCTCGACAAATTGGGCTTCATCGAACTGCGTCCCTTGAACCGCTACCGCTTGAACGTGAGCAAAGGTTTTCGCTGGCGACCGCATGGCCCGGTGATGGTTTACTTTCGCGAGCACGTGGCGGCCGATTACTACAGCGGCGGCTTTGACGGCGAAGGCGAGACGCTGATGCTGGTTCACGGCCAAGTCAGCCCGCTTCAGGCCAGCAACTTGGTGGAACGCATTCAACGCGTGGGCCAAGACTTTGCGCAGCAGCACCTCAGCGACCACAAATTGGGCAGCGATCAAAAGCGCTCTTACACGCTGGTGGTGGGCATGCGAACGTGGTTGTTCGAGCCGTTTCGGCACTTGGAGCGTGAGTCTGGTTAGCGGCGGCTTGTCAGCGCACTCAACACCGCTTCGGTGTCTTCGCCCAAGCTTGGCGCACGCCGTGTGATGGCACCCGGCGTGAGGCTCAATTTCGGCACGATGCCGGGCACGTCCAGCGTCAAACCGTCGGCGGTGGTGATGCTTTGAATCATGCCGCGAGCGCGGTAGTGCGGGTCTTCGGCAATGTCTTTGGCGGTGTAGATGCGCCCCGCAGGAACGGCGGCGTTATTCAACACATCCAACACCTCAATGACGGCGCGCGGTGATGTCCACGCACCGATGGCGGCGTCAATTTCTTCGACACGCGCCACCCGGCCTGTGTTGCCTGCCAGTGCCGCATCTGCGCCCAAATCGTCGCGGCCTATGGCGCTCATCAGGCGCTTGAAAATGGAGTCGCCGTTGCCCGCAATCAGCACCCAACCGTCGGCGCACGGGTAGGCGTTGCTCGGCGCGATGCCCGGCAAGGCCGAGCCAGCGGCCTCGCGCACCGCGCCGAGCAACGCCTACCCATGCGCCGACGGTTGGGTGCTGATTGCGGGCAACGGCGACTCCATTTTCAAGCGCCTGATGAGCGCCATAGGCCGCGACGATTTGGGCGCAGATG
>JANYJJ010000177.1 GCA_025358485.1 Burkholderiales bacterium
GGCGAAAGGCTCGCTCAACCACTTAGTCAATGAAATTCATTCCCCGCTTCCACCGGCCAGGATAGTTGTCGCCGTGCGGTCAAGATAGTTGACGCCAGCCAGCGGAGGACAAGCTCATGAGGTTTCGAGCGCAGGCCCAACGCATCCACGACGTCGCCACGGCTTTTGGCGCATTGGGCGCTCTGCCTACCTCCCATCTTCACGGGCACGTGACTCGGGCGCGTCTGGTGCTCGATCGATGGGAGACGATCGCCTGGAAGGTGCCTAGCAACCCTGGTGTCGCGGGGCGAGCATTTGCACGTGTGAACGCGCCACGGACGCCTGCGCGCAGGGGCAAGGAGTCGATGAAGGATTGCGTCGTGGTTGAGTCTTACCTCGAAGCAGCGCAACAGCTCCGATCAGCGGGCCTCACCGCACCGATAGTGTTCGCATCGTCGAACACCAAGGAGTACTACGCGCCGAACACGTCACACCTGCAGCCAGACATCGGGGCTGACTTCGGTACGGTGGCGATGGAGTACGCCCCGACCTTCGGGGCGGCCAACCACCTCCTGCATCTGTAGCAGAACGAGCGGTACGAGCCGCCGGTGCTCGATCAGTCTCAGGACTGCGGCACCGAGTGCCTGGGGTCAAGTTTTGCATCTAACCTAAGCACCAGAAAAAAACCACGCCCAGCTGATGGGCCCCAGCTGGGACTACATCGCACATTTAGCCTTTGCGCCTTATTTGAACCAAGCACATTGATACCTCAAATGTTGGCGGAGTCAGCTCAACTGCAAAGCTCAAGGCCGCACCGCAGCGCCTTCCATCTTCATGCCCGCGGCGCGCTTCATCAAATAGCTTTCTAACGCCACCCACTCGACGGAATCGGCGGCAACCGGCTCGGCCCGCACGCCTGTCATGCAGGCGCGCAGGCGGCGGGGCAGTGAGCCCAGGGCTTGCCATTCGAGTCGGTACGTTGGGTAGCCGGTGGGATGCGCTTGCGGGATGGGTGCACCGCCCAGGCGCTGCCCGGCGTATTGGTCGTGGCAGTGTGTGCAGGCCAGGTTGAGCTGGCCCATGCGCGCGCGGTAAAGCTGTTCGCCGCGCTGCGTCCAAGCGGTCATCCGCGCATCGGTACTTGGTGCAATGGGCAGGCCTCGCGACTGGTGTGTCAACCACGCCGACAGCGCCAGCACCTCGGGGCCGTCTGCGTTTTGGGGTGGCTGGTTTTGATGGCGCTGGCGGCACAAATCCACCCTTCGCGCCAGCGTGACGGGTTGGTTCAAGCCGTCGTCAAACGCGGGGTGGCGGGTGGCAGCGGTTTTGATGCTGGCCGCGCTGGTGTTCGTGCTGGTGTTCATGCTGTGGCAGCTCGCGCAACTTTGGCCGGAGGCGGGCGTTTTTGACCACAGCGCCTCGCCTTCGCGCACCCACAGCATGGCAGGGTTTTGGGTGTCGTCGAGTTGCATGGCTTGCAGGGTTGGGCTCATGTCGGCGTAGCCGGTGTGCCGCAGGTCTGCATTTGGCGTGGGCACGTTGGAGACGCATCCGCTCAAAGCGACGGCGGCCAACGCACACACCAAGCGTTGGCGCAGCACGCGCTTCATGCCACGGTGAGCGCTGCGGTCTCGCTGTGTTTGAAGCCCCGGTCGCCTTCCCACAAAAACACCACGCTGCCTGACTTTTCAGCGCGCAAGCTGAAGGCCACGTAGGGGTTGGCCGCAACGGCAGGGAACATGTCGGCGGCAAAAACCAGGTTGCCGTCGAGTCGGCATTCGAAGCGGGTGATGATGTCGCGCGGCACCACCTTGCCTTCGTCATTGGGTCGCAGACCGGTCTCCATCACGTGGGCAATGGTGGCGCGGATTTCTATGACCTCGCCGAGTTTTGTCGATGGCACATTGATCAGGGTTCGGACAGTTGCCATCGAGCTCAGCTTTCGATGCAAGCGGCGAGCGTGACGACCACCTCGATCGTGTGCTGCCACACACTGCCGTCATTCATGCGGGCCAGCGCCACCAAGTGTTGGCTGGTGGCCAGACGCACGCGGGTGGACACATCGGCGCGGCCATTGGCAGGGCTCAGTTGAAAGCGTGCCAGCTCGCGGCCGGGGTTGCGCTCGTTCAGCAGCATGATTTCTTGCACATGGTCGGCGGGTGTCATGGGGCTGGTCACGCGCACATTCAGCGGCACCAAGTTGCCGTTGTCGATCAGCTCGGCAACCGTGAGCACAACGCGCCCTTCGCGCGGCGTGGCGTTGCCCGCCCAAGCGCGGATGGCTTGCTGCAAAGGCGCATCCAAGGCGCGCGCCGGCCGCACCACCAACAGCATCAGCGTGCTGGCCGCGATGATTTGGCGGCGAGTGGCCCCTGAGTTCACCAACGTCATTTCAAAGTCACCAAGTAAGCCACCACCGCATCAATTTGTGTGTCGGTCAACAGCGCCTGGCCTTGCCGCGCCGGGGTCAATCGAACGAAGTTTTCCACCCGGGCCACCGAGGGCATCACGGTATTCGGGTTGAAACGCTCGGGTGTCACCAAGTGTTCGCGCAACTGCTCGGCCGACCAGCGCGCGCCCACACCGGCCAACGGCGGGCCGATGCTGCCGGATTGGCTGGCTGGCACGCCGGGCACCGCATGGCACAGCACGCACAACCCCACGGTGCGGTTGGCGACGATGGCAGCGCCTTCGGCCACCCGCGTCACGGCACTGTCGCTCTGCGCGCAGGCGGTGCCGCATACGGCCGCGAGCAGCAAAACGGTGGTTGCGATCAACTTGCCCATTGCACCAATTATTCAACCGGCTCGGGCTGCGCGCACGATCGGTGTCGCGAAGCTCGGCACAAATGAGCCTGCCATCAAGCGCGCTTCAAGCTGTGCTTCGACAACGGCAAATCGCGGATGCGCCGCCCCGTGGCCGCGAATATCGCGTTCAACACTGCCGGAGCCGCCACCGCAATGGTGGGCTCACCGACTCCGCCCCAAAAACCGCCCGACGGCATGACGATGCACTCCACTTTGGGCGTATCGACCAAACGCATGCTCGGGTAGGTGTTGAAGTTGGTTTGCTCTATGCGGCCGTCTTTCACCGTGCAAGCGCCGTAGAGCGCAGCCGACAAACCGTAAACAAACGAGCCCTCAATTTGCGCCTCAATTTGCTGCGGGTTCACTGCATAGCCCGGGTCGGTCGCGGCCACGATGCGGTGCACTTTGAGCGCCCCGTCGGCGCTGACTGACACCTCGGCGCATGCCGCCACATAGCTGCCAAAACCGTGCGTTTGCGCCAGGCCACGAAACACCTTTTGCCCACCTACGTCAGGCGCAGGCTGACCCCAACCGGCGCGCTTGGCGGCGGCTTCTAACACGGCAAGGTGCTTGGGATGCTTTTGCATCAACGTGCGGCGCAGCACCAGCGGGTCTTGGTTGGTGGCGTGCGCAATTTCGTCGATGAAGCATTCCAGATAAATGGCGTTTTGGTTCAGGTTCACGCCGCGCCAAAAACCGGCGGGCACGTGCGGGTTGCGCATGGCGTGGTCGATCAGCAGGTTGGGCACGCTGTAGCCAATCATCGCCTCGCCGCCGCCTGCGTTCCAGCCTTGAAACGCAACAGGGTCTTTGCCGTCTTTCACGCTTTGCGGGGCCACGCTGGCCAAGATGGACTGGCCCGACAAGCGCATGTGCAAGGCCGTGACTTGCCCTTTGTCGTCCAGGCCCGCCGTCAGCTTGCACTGCGTGACGGGGTGGTAGCGGCCGTGCGTCATGTCTTCTTCGCGCGTCCACAACAACTTGACGGGTGTGCCAGGCATTTCTTTGGCGATTGCGACCGCTTGACGCACCCAGTCGTGCACCGCACCGCGCCGTCCAAAGCCTCCGCCCAGGTGCAGTTTGTAAACCTCGCATTGGCCAGGTGGCAGCCCGGCTGCTTCGGCCGCCGCAGCCAAAGCGGCTTCGCCGTTCTGCGTCGGCGTCCAGACCTCGCAGCGCGCGGCCGTACCCGCTGATGACAAGGTGATCTTGGCCGTCGCGTTCATTGGCTCCATCGTCGCGTGGTTTTGATGCGGGTAGGCGTACACCGCCTCAATGCGCCTCGCGGCACTTGCCAGCGCGGCAGGCGCATCGCCGTTGCTGTTGCCCACGGCCGCCTCCGTGGCGCTCAAACCGGCTTTCAAAATGGCGTCGATTTGGGCTTGTTGAACCTTGGCATTCGGGCCTTCGTCCCACGTGATGGGCAAGGCGTCGAGCGCCGTTTTGGCGCGCCACCAGGTGTCGGCGATCACCGCCACCGCGCTGTCGCCCACCTTCACCACTTTCAACACACCGCGTCGGCTGCTGATGGCTGCTGCATCAAAGCCTGCCACCTTGCCGCCGAAGACAGGACAGTCGCGAATGGCGGCGTGCACCATGCCGGGCAGGCTTAAGTCCATGCCGTAAATTTGTTTGCCGTTGGTTTTGTCGACCGTGTCCAAACGCGCCAAAGGCTGGCCCACCAGCTTCCAATCTTTCGGGTCTTTCAAAGGCACATCAGTTGGCGGCGTGATCTGCGCAGCAGCCCCGGCCACCTTGCCGTAAGTGGTTCGTTTGCCGGAGGCGCTGTGGGTGATGACGCCCTTGTCGGCCTTGCACTCACTGGCCGGCACCTTCCATTCATTGGCGGCCGCCTGCACCAGCACCATGCGCGCTGCTGCGCCGCCTTTGCGAACGTACTCTTGCGATTCGCGGATGCCGCGGCTGCCGCCAGTGGAAAAATTGCCCCACACGCGGTTGCGCTTGAGGTTGTCGCCGGGTGTGGGGTATTCGGTGGTGACGCGCGTCCAGTCGCAGTCGAGTTCTTCCACCACCAATTGCGCCAGGCCCGTCAAGGTGCCCTGGCCCATCTCTGACCGAGCAATGCGGACGATGACTTTTTCATCGGGCTGCACCACCACCCAGGCGTTGATCTCGGGCGCTTGGCCGGCCTGCGCAGCAGCCATCAGCGGGAAGCCCATGACGAGTGAGCCTGCGGCGGCACCGGAGCCAAGAAAGTCGCGACGCGAAATCATGTGCTGCTCCTGTGCAAATGAATCACCGCGTGCTGGGTTGAACCTGCGCCGGCGGTTTTTGGTGCCGCCATGCCTGCGGCTTGTTTGATGGCCGCGCGCACCCGGTTGAAGGTGCCGCAGCGGCAGATGTTGGTGATGGCCGCGTCGATGTCGGCGTCGGTGGGCTTGGGCTTGTCTTTCAACAACGCTGCTGCGGCCATCAACATGCCGCTTTGGCAGAAGCCGCACTGCGGAACGTCCAGATTCACCCATGCTTTTTGGAGTGGGTGGCTGCCATCGGGTGACAGCGCCTCAATCGTGGTGATTTTTTGCGTGGCAGTCACCGCCGACACCGGCAACACGCAACTGCGCACGGGCACGCCGTCCAAGTGCACCGTGCAAGCACCACACTGCGCCACACCGCAGCCGTACTTGGTGCCGGTCAGCTGGAGCTGTTCACGTATGACCCACAGCAAGGGCGTATCGGGTTCCGCGTCGTGCTGGCGCACCACGCCGTTCACAAGCAATTGGGGCATCGTCGCGGCTCCGTTTGGTTTTCAGGAAGGCAGAAAAAACTTGGCGAATGATGCACCTGCGGGCAGCGCAATTCAACCGGTCATTCCCAAACTCCCTGTGCCGCCGGGGTGTTTTTCAGGGCCCTTCACAAGCGTAACAAGCAGGCTCAGATCAACGTGAAACGGCTGTCGTCATCGGGTGCGCGATGCCGGGCGAGGTATACGAACCGCCTGCACGGCCACACGCACGGCCGCCTGCACCGGATGCTTGATGTTGACGTTGCGCTTTGGCTGGTGCGCTGAATCAGTGGACTACTGAGGCGCAGCGGTCGGCTTGACCGCGCCGTCTTGCTCGGGTTCAGGCGCAGTGACCGGAGCACGCAGTGGCGTTGGCTCGGACTGTTCCGGGACCGTGGGTGTCGGTGTCGGTGTCGGGGTTGGGGTTGGGGTTGGGGTTGGGGTTGGCGCTGGTGCTGGAACAGGAGCAGGCTCGACAGGAACCGGAACGGTCGCTGAGGCCGCAGGTGCAACGGCGGTTTTTGGCGGCTCGACACGCGCCATCACCAGCCGCTGTTCGGTCCACTTCAACAGGTCGGCCCACATTTGGCGTACTTCGGCGTCGGGCGGCAAGCGGTTGGCTTGTGGCAACTCCAAAGTCACCACGGGCACGTTGCGGTGCATGCCGCCGTAGTTGCCCAGCGAGCCGGGGAAGATGCCCACGCGATCCAAAATCAATTTGCCCAATCGGTGCGGCGGCTCCACCGGGCCGTCGAAGTCAAGCACCGCGTAAGGCGCATGAACGCTGACGATCAGGTCGGGCTTCCACTGGTTCATGGTCTGCACCACAAAGCGCGTTTCGGGTTCAGACTGCGCCGAGTTACCTGGCCAGCGGCGCGGGTCTTTGCGGGTGCGTTGTGCCCAATGTTCTGGCGCCTCAGATTGCCAGCCCGGTGTCGGAAAGTTGCGGTTCAAATCCACTTTGTTGGCGTTCACTCGGGTGGGTTTGCTTTGCAACAAACCGTCTGGGTTGACCGCGGGCACAAAGCGCCACTGGATGCCCGCAGGTTGGGCCTGCGCAAGCGCTATCCAACGAAACACCAGCGCCACCGACGACATTTCGTCACCGTGTATGCCGCCCAGCACCAGCACCTTCACAGGCGGCAATGCTGTGTTGAATGTGCTGGGCACCGCGGCGATGGTTTTCACGGACGAGGCCGTGGGCTCGTTGGCAAGCACCTCGCGCTGCAACAGCGGCAAACCGTTCACCGAACGCGCGCCCGTGGGTTTGAGCGTCGCCGCCCGGCAGTCGGCGGCCGTCAAGCCCGGCACGTTTTTGATGAGCTCAAGGCAGGCGTCGGTTTGCGCATGGGACACAGGCGCAGCCAGCGCCAGCAAAAGCCAAGACAAACACAGTGCGCGGGGCCGTGGGTCCGCGTGTCGGCTGAAAGTGTGAAGCATTGCCGCGAGTTTATTCAAGCGGCGAGCTGGGAAAAGCGAGTTCAAAACGTGAAACAAGGGCTTGACTTTTGTTTTGAGCCGTTGGGGTTGAAGAGCAACGATTGCACACACGCAAAGGACGCAGACAACGCGCAGGCCACAAAGGACGAAGAAAGCAGCAACGACGAAGGCCTTCTTGCTCAGCCCACTCGCGGCAAAGACACGGTCACGCGCGTGCCCTCGCCGATCACGCTGGTGACTTGCACGTCGCCACCGTGCAGCTCGGCGATGCGTTTGACGATGGCGAGCCCGAGGCCCTTGCCGCCTTCGGCCGTGGCCGGTGCCACGCCTTTGCGGCTTTGGTAATGACGGTCGAACAAATGCGGCAGGTCGGCAGCCGCAATGCCTGGGCCGCTGTCCCTGACGCTGATGTGAACTTGCTCGCCCTGAACTTGCGCAGCCAAGCGAATGCGGTCGCCCGGGCGGCTGAATTTCAGGGCGTTATCGACCAAGTTGGCAACAGCGCGCTCAAACAACTCAATGTCAATTCGCGCGAAGCACGGTTGAGCAGGCTCAGTCACGTCAGCGCTCAATTTCACACCCTGCTGTTCAGCGCGCGCCGCAAAGCGCAGCGCAATGTCGTCAAGCAACTCGGCGGTGTCCTGCGCCTGCAAATTCAGCTTGAATTCGGGTTCATCCAGCTGCGCCAAATCACCCAGCGATTGCACCAAGCGCGCCGCGTTGCGCGTGTTGCGCAGGGCCACTTCGACGAGTTGGCGGTCGGCTTGGCGTGCGGCGTCTGTGCCCCAGCGCAGCTCCAAAGTTTCCAGGCAAGCGGCGGTGGCGGTCAGCGGTGAGCGCAGGTCGTGCGACAGATTGCTGACGCCTTCGCGGCGAAAGTGGTCGAGCCGCTGCAAAGTGCTCCACTGCGTGCGCAGCGTGGCCAGCATGTTACGAAAACCGCCGGCCAACTGGCCGAATTCATCGCGCAAAGAATCGGCGGGCAAGGCGGTCAAATGTTGGTCAAGCGAGGCGGCGCTCAAGCCGTCTTTCGACACTGCCGTCACCGCTTGGCTCAATTGCCGCAGCGGCCGGGTGATGGTGGCAATCACCCACGCCGCCAACAGGGTGGCCAGCGCCACCACGGCCGCGATCATGGCCAAGGCGGGCAGCGCGAAGCTGCTTCGGAACGCGGCCCAGCGACCTTGTGGCAGTGCGCTTTGGTGAGCCACCAAATACAAGTAACCGGCGGCGGGTGCGTTCTTGCGGATGACGGCACGGGTCAAGAGTTTGGCGGCGATCACGGCGGTGCTTGCTTCGCTGTACTTGTCGCTGAACTTGCTGCTGTGCTGGTTGCTGCCCTGGTTGCCGTTAGCACCCATGCGCTCGGGGTCGTCGCCCATGACATACGGCATGGCGGGCGTGCTGACCGCTTTCAGCACGGGCGCCAGCGCCACGCGCAAGCCAGCGTCCGGTTTGAGGCTGCCGGTGCAAGCCAACACCAAGCCTTGGGCGTCCAGGATGTAGAGCTGCGTGTCGGGCTCGAACAGCACCAAGCTGCGCAGGAATCCGTCGAACTCGTCAGGGCGGCGCTGCTGCATCTCGAACAAGTCGGGGTAGGTGTTGACCACCCGTGTCAAAAACGCATCGGCACGGTAGTAGGTGCTTTCGCGTTCGAAGCGCTCAAAGGCCACCAGCACGCACATGATCACGCCCAACGCGGTGAGTGCACCGGTGATGAAGATGGTCAGCGCAATTTGACGGCGAACGGTCATTGCGCTGGCGGTCGTGTTGGGGATCGCGGTGGTGAACGCGGAGGGGATTGCGGAGGGGATCGCGTAAGGAAGGTCAAAGCGGCGCTTCGCGCATTTTGTAGCCCGCGCCGCGCACGGTGAGGATCAACTCCGGGCGCATCGGGTCGGCTTCCAGCTTGGCGCGCAGGCGGTTGATGTGCGTGGTGACGGTGTGTTCATAGCCGTCGTGGGTGTAGCCCCAAACCGCGTTCAACAACTGCCCGCGCGAAAACACGTGGCCGGGGTGCTGGGCAAAGTGCAACAGCAAATCAAACTCCAGCGCGGTGAAGTCAAGAAGGCTGCCGCCGTGGCGCACCTGACGCTTGGCCGTCCAGATTTCCAGCGCGCCGTTGCGCAAAGTGGGCTCAGCCGCCGACGTGGCCGCAGGGACGGCAGCCTGCGCACTCTTCATCAAGTCGGCTCGGCGCAGCAAAGCCTTCACGCGGGCCAGCAGCTCGGCCAAAGAAAACGGCTTGGTCAGGTAATCGTCGGCACCCAGCTCCAGGCCCAGCACGCGGTCGAGCTCGGTGGACTTCGCCGTCAGCATCAAGATGGGCGCAGCACTGCCCTGCGCGCGCAGCGCTTTGCACACGTCCAAGCCGTCCAAGCCCGGCATCATGCGGTCGAGGATGACCACGTCGCACGGCCGCCCGGTTTGGTGCGCCAACGCTGCCAAGCCATCGGCCACGGCGGTGACGGCATAGCCCGCGCTTTGCAAATTCAGCACGATCAAATCGCGGATGTCGGTTTGGTCTTCTGCGACCAAAACCGTTGCGGGTGTGAATGTTGCGGGTGTGAATGCCGCGGGGGTGAATGCTGCAGGAGTGACCATGCCCGGATTGTCGTGCGCCGCAGGCTTGGTCTTACGCCACCACAATTTTTGAAGTTTCTGCAAATGTGATCTGGCTGTGATGTTTGGTGACGTGGGCGCGACGCTGGTGCGATCTTTGCGGCACAAAGTCCATTCATCGCAACCAACTCCGGAACACACCATGCGCACCGCCCTTCACACCCAGCAAAACAACGGCTTCCACCCCGCGCTGATGAACGCATCGACGACCGAGTGGCTCGTGCCTGAACTCGCGGCGCTGGTTGAGGTGGATGACAACGCCCAAGAGACCGCCCAAGACACAGGCGCCCAAGACACCACCACCGAAGCCAACACTCAAGTCGTAGGCGTCTCGTGGCCCGAGATGGTCTCGCACCGCACCGCCCTCATCCGCTTCGCCCAGCGCAAACTGCACGACCCCATGCTGGCCGAAGACGTGGTTCACGACGTGTTTGAAGCCGTCATCAGCGGCCGCGCCAAGTTTGGTGGCCGCTGTGCCTTGAAGTCATGGCTGACCGCCATTTTGAAATTCAAAATCGTGGACCTGGTGCGCCAGCGCGCCGGTTACGACAGCCTGGACGCCAGCAGCGACGAAGACGGCGAAGTGCCCGAATCGCTGGCTTTGCGTTGCAACCAACCGCAGCCCGACGAGGTCACCGAGCAGCGCCAACGCCTGCAGCACGTCCTCGCCCGCATCAGCGCCCTGCCCGAGAGCCTGCGCAGCGTCATCGAGCTGCGCGTCTTGCAAGACCGCTCCACCGAAGACGTGTGCAGCAGCTTGGACATTTCCGAAGACAACCTTTTCGTGCGCCTGCACCGGGCGCGCAAGCAGTTGGCGTCGTGAATGATCTGTTTGACCTAGGAGGTGGCGCGAGCGATGTGACCATTTGACACACAGCGAAGGTACAACGTGGGCTTAAGCTGATGGCAATTCCTTCAACACGTCAGGAGCTTTCAAATGATCAAGCACTTCGCCGCCCATTCGATCCTGGGGTTGAGTCTGGCAATCTCAACCGCGAGTGCATCTGCACAAGCGGTCACTCCTACATTCACTACTTTCGGCGCATTGCCTGCTGCCACGTTTGGTGGCTCCGGCATCCTGAACACTGCCGTAGCGATCACAACTTTTGCGGGCTCGGCAGCCAATTCAAGTTTGACCCTGGGTTTGAGCGCAGCTGAACGATGCACCAACGGTGGCGCGCTTTGTGGAGCGCCCGTCACCAACGACGGTGCTGGCACGTTCACCGCGCAAACCGGAGCGCCTTTCGCAGCGAATCCCGGCTACGCCAGCTGGAACGTCAATTTTTATGCCCAAGGCAACACCAATTTATACAGTTTTAAGCTGCTGTACGACTTCAACCCCGTGGTCGGTAACGTTGCCAGCACGCACGGTGAGTTCAAGCTTTTCACGGTCACCGGCATCAGTGGCTCGGGCGGTTTGGATCAAAACTCTCTCAACATGGGTTTTGGATTTCTGTCCACCAACACTCCAGGTCTGACTATTGCGTCGGCGCTCACGCCGTTCAACCCCAATGTGAACGGCGAGTACAGCTTCGCGCTGATTGCGTCAGACAAGACCAGCGGCTTGGAGCTGGTTCGCAGTGCCATCCTCGTCTCGTCCGTTCCTGAATCAGACGGTTATGCGCTTGGTTTGGCGGGGTTGGCTGGGCTTGGTGTGATGGCACGTCGTCGTCGCGCAGCGTGACAGGCTAAGCGCGCTGCGGCGTGTTGATGTTGGCGCGTTGATGTTGACGAAGCGGCCCGAGGGCCGCTTTGTTTTTTCTGAGCCGCCACCAAGCGAAAGGGCTGATAACAGGTTCCACTACGGGACATGATTTCCAAACACCAGACCCAAGAGTCGGCCCCGGTGCCGAACGAAACGACCTCACCCATCACAGATTCCCCCTACGCCTGGGCGCGCCTGTGCGCGTCGCTGCTGCTCATGACTTTGGGCGGCTCGGGCATGTACTGCGTCACCGTGGTGCTGCCGCGCATACAGGCCGAATTTGGCGTGGCCCGAGCCGACGCTTCGCTGCCCTACACGCTCACCATGGTGGGCTTCGGTTTGGGCGGCATCTTGATGGGCAAGTTGGCTGACCGCTACGGCGTGATGGTGCCGGTGCTGGTGGGTGCCGTGGCTTTGGGTGCGGGTTTCATTGCAGCTGGATTTGCCACCGAACTGTGGCAATTCAATTTGGCGCAAGGCTTGCTGATCGGCCTGCTCGGTACGGCCGCCACCTTCGCGCCGCTGGTGGCCGACACCACCCAGTGGTTCACCAAAAAACGCGGAATCGCGCTGGCCATTTGCATGAGCGGCAACTACGTGGCCGGTGCCCTCTGGCCGCCGGTGTTGCAGCACTTCATCGACAGCGTAGGCTGGCGGCAGGCCTACATTGGCGTGGGTATTTTTTGCACCGCCGTGATGTTGCCGTTGGCATTTGCACTCAAACGCAGGCCGCCTGCTTTGGCCGCGTCAGCGCCAACCGCCAGCGCGACCAGCATGGTGAGTGAGCGGCCCATCGGCCTGTCGCCCGCTGCCTTGCAAACCTTGCTGTGCATCGCCGGTGTGTCGTGCTGCGTGGCCATGTCGATGCCGCAAGTTCACATCGTGGCCTACTGCGGTGACCTCGGTTTTGGTGCGGCGCGTGGCGCCGAAATGCTGTCGCTGATGCTGGGGTTCGGCATCGTCAGTCGCCTGCTGTCGGGTTGGATATCCGACCGCATCGGCGGCCTGCGCACCTTGCTGCTGGGGGCGGTGTTGCAAGGCAGCGCGCTGCTGTTGTTTTTCATGTTCAACGGCTTGGTGTCGCTGTACGTGGTGTCCATACTTTTCGGCCTGTTCCAAGGCGGCATCGTTCCCAGCTACGCCCTCATCGTGCGCGAACACTTCACCCCCAAAGAAGCCGGTGCCCGCGTTGGCACCGTGCTTATGGCCACCTTGTTCGGCATGGCCTTGGGCGGTTGGATGTCCGGTGCCATCTTCGATTTCACCGGCTCCTACCGCGCCGCGTTTGCCAACGGCATCGCCTGGAATTTGTTGAACGTGGCCATCGTCGGTTGGCTGTTGCTGCGCTTGCGCAAGCTGAAGGCAGATCCGACATGAACATCCGACAACTGAACCCTCGCGACGCGGTCGCCTTCCAGCGTTTGCGGCTCGCTGGCTTGCGTGACCAGCCCAGCGCGTTTGCTTCAAGTCATGAGGAAGAAAAAGACCGGCCGCTTGCGGCGATTGAGACGCAATTGACTCCTGCGTCTGACAAAGCAATTCTTGGTGCGTTCGCGAACAACGAGCTCGTCGGCGTCGTGGCCTTGGGCCGTGAAAGCATGCGAAAACTGGCGCACAAAGGGGTCATTTGGGGCATGTTTGTGGCCGCGTCTTCAAGGCAACAAGGCATTGCCAGGCGGCTGATGCGAGAGGCCATCGCCATGGCACGCACCGTGCCTGACTTGCGCCAACTCAACTTGGGTGTCAACGCCAACAACAGCGCAGCACTTCGGCTTTATGAGTCGCTGGGTTTCAAGGCGTTTGGTCGCGAGGCAGGTGCAATGCTGATCGACGGCGTGCTGCACGACGAGGTGCATATGAGCTTGCAGTTATGCGCCGATCAAGTCCTTGACAGCGAGCAGCAGACGTGACGCTGGCGCAGCCTGAACTGACGGCAGTCCGAAACGACCTCCGGCGAGCGGGGCTTGAATACTGCCGCGCTGAGGTAGATTCCCTCACCGCAAACAACTCAATCGGAACACCATGACACCTCAGTTGCAACGCCCCACGGGCGCATTTGTGGGCGCTTCTTGGGCCGCACTTTTTCTGGGTGCCGGTGTGTACCTGTTTGGTCTGTGGAATGCCAACATGCAGCTCAACGAAAAAGGCTATTACTTCACTCTGTTGATGTACGGCCTGTTCGCGGCCGTGTCACTGCAAAAGTCAGTGCGCGACAAGCTGGAGGGCGTCAAGGTCAGCGGCATTTACTTCGGCCTGTGCTGGCTGTCGTTGGGAATTGCCGTTTTGTTGCTTGCGGTGGGGCTGTGGAACGCCACATTGGCGTCCAGCGAAAAGGGCTTCTACGCCATGGCTTTTTTGCTCAGCCTGTTTGGTTCTGTGGCGGTGCAAAAGAACACCCGCGACATTGCGCTGTTCAATGAGAACGCTGCGCCCGCGGCCATGGGGCAAGACGGTGCGGCATAACTCGGCATAGCGCGCGGCATAAGCAAAGTACCGCAAAGCCAAGCGGTTCGTACGTTCGCCCGCATGGGTGCTTGTGATGCGAGGCCGCTGTCGGTAGGCTGACAGCCTTGTTCTGTCAGCCGGTCCCCATGTTTTCACTTTCGCCGTTGCGCGCCTTCAACACCGACCTGATGCTGGGCATGTGGGTCATGTTGTCGTTGGTTTTTGCGCTGACGCTGGTCACTGGGTTTGTGAAAAAAATGCCGCGCTCGGGCAAGAGCGGTGCACTGCACGCACAAGTCACCTCTTGGTGGTTGCTGCTGCCGCCGGTTTTTGCAGCATGGGCGCTTTACCCGATGGGGGTGTGGCTTCTGGTGATGTCGATTTCAGCCTTGGCCGCTCGCGAGTTGGCGCAGCTCGCGCAGCCTGATCGAACCACCGCGTTGCGCGGGCGGTTGGGCGGGCTCTGGGTGCTGCAAGGCACCGCTTGTTTGCTGAACGTGGCGCTGTCCATGGCGGTGCTGATGCTGGTCTTTGCGTTGGTGATGCAGCGCATCTGGCGCGCAGGCAGCGGCAGCGGCGCTGAGCGCCGAGAAACTTTGTTGCAGGCCTTGTTTGCGGTGCAGGCTGCGGGCTTGGGTTGCCTTTTGGCAATGCCGCTGCCCAGCATGTCGCGCGATGTGGCCGCCGCTTGGTTTTTGTACTTGTGCGTGGTCACCGCGCTCAACGACATTGGTCAATTTTTGGTCGGCACCCGATTCGGACGTCACAAACTCGCCACTCGCATCAGCCCACAAAAAACATGGCAAGGCGTGGCCGGAGGATTGGTCATCAGCACGTTGGTGTCGGTGTGGGTGGGCCGCTCGCTGAACCTGTCATCTGTGCCTTGGCTGGTTGGCATGGGCTTGACGCTTTGCGTTGCCGGGCTGCTGGGCGACTTGCTTTTTTCCGCTGGCAAACGCGCCTTGAAAATCAAAGACTACGGTCAATTGATTCCGGGCCACGGCGGAATTCTCGACCGTGTGGACAGTTTGGTTTTGACCGCGCCAGCCTTGCTGGTGGCGCTGCGTTGGGCTTGATCCGCAAGCCTCCCTTTCCTCTCATCGCATGCCGCTTCCAATGAATCACGACACACAGGGCGCGCCGCGCGCCACCGCAAACACCGCAAACGCTTGGAACCTGCACGAAGTCGGGTTCGATGCCGCCGATGGCACGCGCCTCTTTTACCGCCACTGGCAGCCCCGCGAACCGGGTGAAGCACGTGCCGACACGCCGCCGCGCGCCCTGGTGCTGCTGCACCGCGGCCACGAGCACTCGGGCCGGGTGGCCGCGCTGGTGCGCGACCTCGGCTTCACCGGCGACCACGCGTTTGCGTGGGATGCGCGTGGCCACGGCCACTCGCCCGGCGAGCGCGGCGAAGCGCCCGACTTCGCCACCTTGGTCGAAGACCTGAACGCCTTCGTCACGCATCTGCACCGTCACCACGGCATCGCACCGCAACACATGGTGTTGGTGGCGAACAGCGTGGGCGCCGTGATTGCTGCGACGTGGCTGCACGATCACGCGCCTCAAATTCGCGGTGTGGCCATGGCTGCTGCGGCGTTCGAGATCAAGCTCTACATCCCGCTGGCCGTGCCCGCGTTGAAATTGGGCTTGGGCTTCAAGCCGGGCCTGCAAGTCACCAGCTACATCCGCCCAGGCATGCTCACGCATTCAATCGAAGAAGCGCGGGCTTACGGCCAAGACCCATTGATCGCCAAACAAATCTCGGGCCGTGTGCTGGTGGACATGGCTGACACCTCGCGCCGCATCGTGCAAACCGCCGCTGCCGTTGACACGCCAGTATTGCTGTTGGTGGCCGACCAAGACTATGTGGTGAAGCTGGGTCCGCAGAAGGCTTACTTTGACGGCCTGGCGTCGCCGCTGAAGCGCTGGGTGGCATTGAAAAATTGCCGTCACGCCATTTTTTACGAAAGCGAGCCGGTGCGCAGCGAAGCCATTGCGCAGTGCCGCACTTTCATCGAGGCTTGTTTTGCCCAGCCGATGCCGTTGCCGCAGCGCATGCTCACCGCCGACGTGAACAGCGCCAGCGCCAAGGTTTTCAGCGCCCACACGAGGGGCGAGTTGGGCAGTGGGCTGACGCGCGCGTTCTTTGGCTTGCAGCGGGTCATGTTGGGGAGCCTGGGCCAACTCAGCCACGGCATGAGCGTCGGTCTGGCGCAGGGCTTCGATTCGGGCGCATCGCTCGACTGCGTTTATCGCAATCAAGCGCAGGGTCGCTTTGGTATTGGTGCGGTCATCGACCGTGGCTACTTGGACGCCATCGGTTGGCGCGGCATTCGGCTGCGCCGCAAGCACCTGCAACAAACCATTTCTGAGTTGATCGAAGCCTGCCCGGCCGGCGAATCCGTTCGAATTTTGGACATCGCGGCCGGTGGCGGTCGCTACTTGTTGGAAACCATCAAATGCCACGGTGACCGCGACGTGCAACTCACGCTGCGTGACCGCGATCCGGCCAATTTGAAAATGGCCAGCGACTTGGCTCGCGAACTGGGCTTGACAGCGCAGCTCAGCGTTGAGCCGCGCGATGCCTTCGATGCGACCAGTTACGCCAATCAGCGTACCCAGTTCGACATCGTCATCGCCTCGGGCCTGTACGAGCTTTTTGCCGACAACGCGCCGGTAATGCGGTCGCTCAGCGGCGTGGCGCAGTCGCTCAAACCGGGCGGTGCGTTGGTCTACACCGGCCAGCCTTGGCACCCGCAACTGGCCCTGATCGCGGGCACCTTGCGCAACCATGTTGGCAAAGCCTGGGTGATGCGCCCGCGGCCTCAAGCCGAGTTGGACGGCCTGGTGCAATGCGCCGGATTGACGAAGACCAGCAGCCGCATCGGGCTGGAAGGCATCTTCACGGTGTCGGTGGCGCGGCGCCCGCTTTCAGCCGGTTGACCAGCGTCCACACCAGCAGCAGCGCAACCACTGCCAACACGGCGCTGATCCAGCCCGCTGGCGCGCCCAGGCCCGCCAGCAAGCCGATCACGCCGTAGGCGAAAGCGCGGTCGCTCTTGCCCATGGGCCCATCAAAGCAGCGTGGCGTGCCTGCTGCCAGGGCCGACAAGCCCGCGTGCTCCGTGACCGCTGCACCGGCTGCTGCGAGCACCGCCAGCGGCGCGCTCACGCCCGCGATCAGCGCCACCGGCAAATACAAAGCGAGGTCGGCCACGACGTCGCAGACCTCGTTCAGCAACGCTCCCAGCGGCGTTTTTTGACCGGTGTGTTGCGCCAGCAAACCGTCGAGCGCATTCAGCGCCATGCGCAGCGGCATCACCACCACCAAGCCCAACCACAAAGCGCGTGACGCGGGCCACACTGCCAGTGCCACACCGTAGGCCACCATCGCCGCAGCGGTGGCCAAAGTCATTTGATTCGGTGTGATGCGCGCGGAGGCCAACCCACTCACCAAGGGACGCAGCAGCCGCTGAAACTGCGGCTTCAGTTGGTAGATCGAAAAACTCATGGGGGCGATGGGGTTGTGTGGCGCGCACGAGATGGGGTGGCGTGGCGCGCACGCCAAGCGGCAGCGACCTCAACGCTGCGACGGTAACCCATGGCGCAGTGCAAATAGACGTTGCGGCCCTGCTTGAGTTCGGCGTCGATGGCGTCGATCACGGCGCTCAGGCGTTGCGCTGTGGGCAGCCTCAAATCAAGCAAGCCGAAGGACTTGTTGCGATGGCCCCGCAGCGCCTGCGTCTCACTGAGCTCGGCCCCCAAATCGATCACCGCGCAGTCTGCGGGCAAGGCTTGCGCCTCGCGCTGCGTCAAGCGTCGGCCCACCCACAAACCTTCATCAAACTTGACGAAAGCCGGTTTGCCGCGCCCGTGCCAGCGCGCCCACCACCAAGTCACGCGGTAGCCCAAAAGGTAGGGCCCGTAGAGCAGGCTCACCCACAGCGGAAAAACGCCGTTGCGCTTGTGCAAAAAGTCGGCGTTGCCGCGTGCGTATGCGCAGGCCACGGCACCGCAACAGGCTGCCAGCCACAGGCATGGCAGCCATGGCAGCCATGGCAGCACCGTCAGCCCCAGCACCACCGCGGCGGTCGCGGCCACCGCGTAGTGCAAAGAAACCCACGGCGCGTTGCGCGTTGAGGGAACCACCCACAACGCCGTGGCCCCGAGCAGCAGGCCGCCTGCGAAATCTGGCAAATAGTGTTGGTGCGTCAAAACCGTGGACGCGGCCACCAGCGTCAACCACGTGGCCAGTGCGATGCGCGCAGTGCGTGAAGCCAGACGATCGCGCAGCGCCACCCACACCAGCATGCAATACGCCACATGCAGCGACGGCCACTGGTTGTAGGGCGCGTCCAAGGTCAAAAGCAAGTCGCCGAGCGCGCTCAAAAAGGCATTGCCCGACGGCGGTCTGACCACCGCGATGTGCAGCGGCCACAGCGCAAAAATCAGCGTGCCCAGCACCGTGGCCAGCATGCAGCGCTGGCTCAAGGCGCGCAGCGATTGGCGCGTGGGCGTGAACAAAAACGCCACCACCAGCAGCGGCACCGAGGTCATGTAGGGCACCAACATCCAGGGCACGAAGGGCACGGCCGCGTCCCACGCCGTGGCGATGTTGCGCGTCACCCCGGCGCGCGCTGCGGAGATGTTGCACGCGCTGTACAGCGCTTGGAACAGCACGCCGTTGATGGCCATCAGCGCGAACCGCTGCCGACCTGTGGGCGTCAGAGTCGGCGTGTCGGTGATGGCGCGCATGGGGGCTGTGCTAACTTAATTTGATGACGGAAGTGCAAAAAACAAAAACAAAAAAATACCGGCGCTGCTTGGTGCTTGCCGGTGGTGGCGGACGGCTGGGCGTGCACCTCGGTTTTCATGCCGCCGCTGTTGAAGCGGGCCTGCCGCCCGATGTGTTGCTTGGCACCTGCGGCGGCGCGCTGGTGGCCGCCTTGATTCATTCCGAGCCCGATCCTGCGCGTCAATTGGCCCTGCTCGCGGGCCCTGAAATGTACCGGTTCTGGTGCGCCGTGCAGCCCCGAACCCCCGCCAACTTCGCGGCGGCGTTGGCCGGTGTGGCGCGTCGCGCGCTTGATGTGCGACACGCTCCGCGCGTGCCCGATCACGACCGCGATGCCTTGTTCAAAGTTAACGGCCATTGGCCCCAGCCGCAGTGGCGCAACGACCGTGCGGGCCCCGAGGTGGTGGTGCTCGGTGCGCGTTTGCTTGCTGCCTCGAACGACATCGGTCAAGCACGCTCAGGCCGGGCTTTGATGGAGGCGGTGGCCATCGGCCCTTCGCGGGCTTGTGCGTTGTTGGCCAACGCCGCATCGGCTGTCGGCTCGGGCGTGCATGCGGGCTCGGCGGTGGCGTCGAAGCTGGCCACCCTTGACGCCAGCGCGATCTCGCTTTCGGATGCCGTGCGCGTTTCAGTGACCGACATGATTTACCTGCCCACGGCCGAAGCCGCGCGCTCGCGCTGGCTCGGCGGCGCAGTCGATCTGATGCCGGTCGAGCTGGCCAGCCAACTGGCCGATGACGTGTGGATCGACCTCAAAGACGCGGTGCCGCGCTGGACCATGGCCCCGGCATGGCGCGCCGTGCTGGGCTTCAACGCAAAGCGCCGCCAGCGGCAAATTGACCTGACCCCCGTGGCGCTTCGATTTGACAACCGCGCGCTGGAGCGCGATGTGCCGCGCTCGGTGCTGACGCGCGAGTTGGTGTTAAGCCGAGGCCGACCGCAACTGCGCTTGCGCCCTTGCGCGGACGAGGCCGACTACCGCCGCGTGATTCATTCTCAGTTCGAAGAAGGCCGCCGTCGCATGCGCAGCGCCATCGCGAGCGCGAACCCAAACTCGAACCCGAGCCCAAATGAGCGTGCGGCATCATCAACCGCATGAAACACGCGCTCATTTTTGGAGGCACACGCGGCATGGGGTTGGGCCTGGCGCAGCGCTGCCTTGAACGCGGCATGGCGGTGACTGTGTGTGGCCGCGATGTTGACGCTTTGCGCGGCAGCGGCATCGAAAACCATCCTCTGTTGAAGGCGGTCGCGCTTGACATTGCCGACGCGAATGCCGTGCGCGAAGTGACGGCGCGAACTGGCGCAGGCGATCACTCGCTGGATTTGTTGGCCATCACAGCAGGCACTTACTTCAACACCCGCGACCACGCGTTGAATGAGTCGGCCACGATGCAATTGCTGCGCACCAACGTCAGCGGCCTGTCGCACGTGCTGGAAGCGGGTGCTGAGCGCATGCTGGCTCAGGGCCACGGCCGCATTGCCGCCATCTCGTCGATGGCCGGTTTGCTCAAAGACTACCCAGGGGCCTCGGTTTATGCCGCCACCAAGCGGTCGGTGCTGAGCTTGTGCGAGACCTATCGCAAGGCGCTGGCCCCGTTCGGCATCACGGTGACAGCGGTCGTCCCTGGTTATGTCAACACGCAGCGCCTGCGCGAACTCAATGGCGGCGACGCGAGCCACAAACCGTTTTTGATGTCGCAGGCCGATGCTGTGACGCGCATCTTGAACGCCGTGGACGAAGGCCAAGCGGTCTGCGCCTTTCCGTGGCAGATGCGCGCTGCGATCTCGCTGTTGAACGCGCTGCCGACGATGCCTAAGTTGCCCGATTTCCGTGGGCCAAAGAAGCAGTGAATCTGGCCCGTAGGACGTTGCCGATGCTGCCTGGTAGGAAGCCGCCGATGCGTCAAGCAGGCGTCGCGTCCGCCAAGATCCAAGCGGCTGCGCGCTCGGCAATCATCAAAGTGGGTGAGTTGGTGTTGCCGCTGGTGATGGACGGCATGACGCTGGCGTCCACCACGCGCAGGCCTTGCACGCCGTGGACTCGCAAACGCGCATCCACCACGGCCATGGCGTCGCTCGCGGGCCCCATTTTTGCGGTGCCCACCGGGTGAAAAATGGTGGTGCCGATGTCGCCGGCCAGCTTGGCCAAATCGGCGTCGGTTTGAAATTGCACACCGGGTTTGACTTCCACCGGTTCGTACTTGGCCAGTGCCGGTTGCGCCACGATGCGGCGCGTGACGCGCAGTGACCCGGCGGCGATGAGGCGGTCGGCTTCGGTGCTCAGGTAGTTGGGCGCGATCAAGGGCGCGTCGGTGGAACGGGCGCTTCGTATTTGCACTTGCCCGCGGCTGGTTGGGTTGAGGTTGCACACGCTGGCGGTGAAGGCGTTGTAGGTGTGCAGCGGCTGGCCAAACGCCTCCAGCGACAGCGGCTGCACGTGGTACTGCAAATTGGGGTGCGCCTGCGCCGCGTCGCTGCGCGTGAAGGCACCGAGTTGCGAGGGTGCCATGCTCATGGGGCCGGTGCGTTTGAAGGCGTATTCGATGCCAATTTTGGCCTTGCCCCACAGCGAGTTGGCCATGGTGTTGAGTGTTTCAACACCCTCAACTTTGAAGACGGCGCGAATCTGCAAATGGTCTTGCAAGTTGCTGCCCACGCCCGGCAAATCGTGCTTCACGGGGATGCCGTGTTGCTGAAGCAAAGCGGCCGGGCCGATGCCTGAGAGTTGCAGCAAGTGCGGCGTGCCGATGGCCCCGGCGCACAAGATCACTTCGCCTTTGCATTTGACTTGCACCGGCTGGCCGCCACCGCCTTGGTGCAGGTTGGGAATCACCTCGACACCGACGGCCCTCAAGCCTTGGTCGGTCATTTCAGTCAGCACTTTGCTGATGTGCGCGCCTGTCCAAACCTGCAAGTTGTTGCGTTCTTGGACGGGGCGCAAAAAGCCTTTGGTCGTGTTCCAGCGCACGCCGTTTTTTTGGTTCACTTCGAAGTAACCCACACCTTCGTTCCTGCCTCGGTTGAAGTCGTCGGTGGCGGGGATGCCGCTTTGCTGCGCGGCTTGTGCAAAGGCGTCTAAAACTTCCCATTGCAAGCGCTGTTTTTCAACGCGCCATTCACCGCCTTCGCGGCTGCCGGTGTCATCAAAACCGGGGGCGGCGTGAAAGGCACTCGGGCCCTGGTGAGAGTCTTCGTGCTTCAAAAAATAGGGGAGGCATTCGGCCCAGCTCCATCCGGGGTTGCCCAGCGCGCCCCAGTGGTCGTAGTCACGCGCTTGGCCGCGCATGTAAATCATGCCGTTGATGCTGCTGCAGCCGCCCAGCACCTTGCCGCGCGGGTATTTCAGAGCGCGACCGTTCAAGCCTTTTTCGGCTTCAGTGCTGAACAGCCAGTCGGTGCGCGGGTTGCCGATGCAATACAAATAACCCACCGGAATGTGAATCCAGTGGTAGTCGTCGTTGCCACCCGCTTCGATCAACAACACGCGCTTTTTGCGGTTGCCACTGAGTCGGTTGGCGAGCAAGCAGCCGGCTGTGCCGCCGCCGCAAATGATGTAGTCCCAAGTGACTTCGCTGGTGACGTCTCGGTTGATTTGCATGCTGTTTTTTTGAGATTTAGCGCAAGGTGCTGGCCAGAACGGGGAAGAGTTTCAACAAGCCGTCGGCCATGATTTCGACGCCCAGCGCAGCCAAAATCAAGCCCATCAAGCGCGTCATGACGTTGATGCCTGTTTTGCCCAACACGCGCGCAATGCGGCCCGACAAACTGAAGGCCACCCAAACCGACAGGCCGATGACCACGCCGTAACCCACCAGCACCAGCACCTCCCACCAGTGGCGCGTTTTTTCGGCGTAGATCACCATCGTGGAAATCGTGGCCGGGCCGGTGAGCAGCGGGATGGTGAGTGGCACCACCGCGATGCTGCTGCCCGCGTCAATTTTGCTGTTGGCATCGGTGAGGTCTTCGGCGCTGCTTTCGGCTTGTTTGGCGTTGAGCATTTGCAATGCGCTGATGAGCAAGAGCATGCCGCCGCCCACCTGAAACGACGCCAAGGTGATGCCAAAAAACTCAATGATTTGCAGGCCTGCCAAAGCGCTGACGGCGATCACCAAAAACGCGGTGAAGGCGCTGATGCGTATGGTGCGCTGGCGCTGTTCGCGGTTGAAACCCTGAGTGAAGTGAATGAAGAACGGGATCACACCGATTGGGTTGACGACGGCGAGCAGGGCCACAAGCGGCTTGTAAATGTCCATTCCTGGGATCGTAAGCGTTTGATCAGACGTGGGCCTGACGGCGCAGCTCACCCAAGTAGCGCAAGCCCGCTGCCGCGCGCGGGCCGTACCAACTCAGCAGCTCGCCGTCGATGAGTTGCACCACAGCTTGCGGGCACAGGCGTTGTGCTTCGGCGATGTGCTGGGTGTTGAAGCGGTAGGGCTCGGAGCTGAGCAGCACGCGGTCGATGTTGCGCAGCCACGGCTCAACGCCGGAAAGCGTCGGATAGCGCGCCGCGCCGTGCTCGCCGCCGGTCACATCGGGCAGGGTTTTCCAATTCACGCGGGCCAGCATGTTGGCGATGTAGGTGTCGCGCGCGACTGTCATCCAGGGCTCGCGCCAAATTAAATACAGCACGCGCTGCTCAAACCACGCAGGCGATGTGGTGGTGTCCCAGGCTTGCAGAAAGTCTTGGCGCAGTAAGCGGGCTCGGTCGCGCACGCCAGCCACATCACCGAAGGCTGCGACCATTTGGTCGATGAGCGCCAAGTTGTCTTGCGGCGTGCGCGGGTGAGTCAGCAAAACATTTGGCGTGAATTCGCGCAGCGCCTGCGCCACATCGAGGCGGGTTTCGTCCACGTTGACGAGCACATGCGTCGGGGCCAGCTTGCGCAGCTTGGCCAAGTTGACGTCTTTGGTGCCACCAACTTTCGGGATGTCTTTCACCGCGGCGTCGGGATGAATACAAAACCCCGTGCGCGCCACGATGTGTTCGCGCAAACCCAGCGCCACGAGCAGTTCGGTCAGGCTGGGCACCAGGCTCGCAATCCGCAAGGACGTGCAGAGCGACATCAGCGCGCAGGCGGTGCGGTCAGCGCCAAATAAATCGCCGTGGTGCCGCGCAGGTAAACCAAACCGGGCAACACCAAGGCCAAGGCAAACACCAGGCCACCTCCCACCAGTGCCGCTGCGGCGTGGGCGGTGGAGCCCGGCGGCACGGCGGCAATGGCACCCGATGCGTCGAGGCTGCGCAAGCCGTAGCCAAACAGCCCCGCCATCAATTGTTTGGCGGGCACTTCGATGCCCACCACGGCAATGCCCAACTCGGCCACCACGCGCCCACCGGCCACGACCAAGCTGGTGACCGAGGCTGCCACTGCGGCGGTCAACAAGCTCACCGCAGCCATCAACAAAGCGGCGCTGAGCAGGCGTTCGCGCACCAAGCGGCTCAATTGACGCAGCGTGGTCAACACGCCCGCGCCCGACCACACGGCCGGTGCCATCAGCGGCACGATCACCGCGCCTGCGGCCAGCAAAGCCCACGCGATGCCGACCACACCGACCGGCACGGCCAAACCAAACAGCACGGGGCCTATCACTGGGCCACTGACAGCCGTTCGGCTGAGCCACATCAGGCCCACCAAAAAACCACCCAGCACGGCGTAAGCCAACGCGACGATGAGCAACACACACAACAAACGGTGTGCGGTGAACAGTGAAGCGTGCAGCGCCTCCGGGATCTCGCGCACCGGCACGCCGCGCGACTGGTCCATCACCAACAAACCGGCCGCACTGCTGCCGTAAAAGGCAGTGAAAAAAGCCGCCCCCGCTTGCCACGCGCCCCAGGTGGCCGCGCCGCGGCCGAGCGATGTTTCTGCCATGGACAACAGCAAACCCGCGCTGGCAAACGTGCCCAGCAGCACCATCAGAGCGCGGGTGTTGCGCAGGGCGTCAACGCTGCGCAGGGCCAGGCCGAGGGCGTTGGGTGCGGGTGCGGGTGCGGGTGCGGGTGCGGGTGAGCTGGCGGGTAATTGGTTGAGCACTGGCGAATTCATAGGTGTCAGTCGATCTTATCCAGAGGCTCTGAAATCAATCGGTCAATCAAGACGGGCAAAACGTTCAAAGTGCCGCGCCAACGTCAATCCCAGGCAGCTTCAAAACAACACTTTATTCAACGACTAAGCGCGAACCCTTTGCCGCCTTCGAAGTTATTGTTTGATAATTAAATCTCTGTGCTTAGAAACCGCGCCTTTTCTTTAATCGGTCAGGATGGGTAGAAGTTGCACAGAGTCATCTCAGGCACTCAGCAGGAATCACTGCAGGAAGAAAGGCGCTCCAACATGGGCAATAAACTTTACGTCGGCAATCTCGCATACAGCGTTCGCGACGAAGATCTCCAACAGGCATTCGCACAGTTCGGAACCGTCTCATCTGCCAAGGTGATGATGGACCGGGACACCGGCCGTTCCAAGGGCTTCGGCTTCGTGGAAATGGGTTCGGACGCAGAAGCTCAATCTGGCATCAACGGCATGAACGGTCAGGCCATTGACGGCCGCGCCCTCGTGGTCAATGAGGCACGTCCACGCGAAGAGCGTCCGGGCGGCTTCGGCGGCGGCGGTGGTCGTCCTTCGGGTGGCGGCGGTGGCTTTGGTGGCAGCGGCGGTGGCGGCGGTGGCCGCTCCGGCGGTGGCGGCGGTTACGGCGGCGGTGGCGGCTCTGGTGGTGGCGGCGGCTTCGGTGGCGGCGGCGGTCGCTCCGGCGGCGGTGGTGGCTACGGCAGCGGTGGTGGCGGCGGTGGCCGTTCCGGCGGCGGCGGTTCGGGTGGTGGCGGCGGCTACGGCGGTGGTGGCGGCGGCGGTGGAAACCGCGGCGGCTACTGATCAGCAGCCAAGGCACTTTGATGGTCGCGCGATCCGTTTGATCGGCGCGACATCAACAAAAACAAAGCGGTGGCGCTACTTGCCCACCGCTTTTTTCATGGCCGCCTCATGTCCACTCGTGCCCACCTCACGGACGGAAATGCAACTTCAGCGATCCAGCTCATAAGACAACTTCGCAAACGCCTCGGTTGATTCTTGCTGCCCAGGCCTCGAAGTTTGTCGGCTGGCACCCAGGCTCAAGCTGCGGCCCAAGCCAAACCGATGTTGAAACACTAGCGAAGTGGTGTGGCTTTGCGATGCGTCGGCGGCCAAGCCAGCTTGCGGATCGGCAGCGCGGCGGTAGTGTGAGCCTTGCCACACGGCGCGCAGCGAGTTGCGCGCGTCAAAGTGCAGCACGCCCAGCCACTGCGCGGCGGTGTCGGTCAGGGATCGGAGGCCGCGGTCGTTTGCATTTGAGCCTGCGTCCGCGTTGACAAAGCCCTGATTGACTTTCTGGGTTGACTCCCAACCCCAGCCGTTGGCCATGCTGCCGCGCAGTTGAACCTCGGCCATCCACACAGCACCTTGGCCCACGCGGTCAGCTTCGACGTCGAGCCGTTTGCCCATTTCGAGCTCAAGGTTCAGGCGCGGAAACCACGGTGCCGGGTTGACGCCGTAGCCAGATGCGACGGTGGGCACGGAGTGCAAACGTCGGCCCGCGCCCGCGCGTTCGGCATCGAACCGAAGTTGCACCCAGGCTTCGGTGTTGTGGCTGGCAGCCAACCACACGCCGGTGTGCACACGGCGGGTCACGACCTCCCCTGCTGTAATGGCCGGGTTTGCGGCGTTTTTGGAAACGTCGGCCAAAGCGTTGCGCTGCTGCGCCCACACAAAAGTCTCAAACTCGTAGGCGGTGAAGCCGGGCAGTTTGGTTTCGCCGTAACGCCGAACGGCCTCAGCTTGCAGGCTGCGCACACCAGCTTGGTCAACAAAGCCGTTGTCGTTTCGAAAGCGAGGGCTCACATGGCTCGTTTCAGCCGTGAGGTTCCACTCGGACGTTCGCTTCCACCACGAGGCAAAGAAATGCTGTCCTGACTCGGCTGCGCCGCCCACCGGTGCACCTTGCGCGTCAAACAAAGCGCGCGTGTCAGACAGCAAACCACGCAGGCGGAACTGTTCTTGATCGCTGGCGCGCCACAGCACGTCGGCACCGGCCACTTGGTTGCTGCGCCCCGAGCCGCGTGCTGACCCATAGTCGCGCTGCGACAGCAAGCCGCCCACCGTGAAGCTGTCGGCGTGCCAGCGCCCGCGCGCCAAGCTGGCTTGCGAGCGGCCGTTTTGGGCGGCCACATCGGTGCCATAAGGGCCGGGTCGAAGGATCAAGCCGCCGCCTGAATCTTGCAAACTCAACGCCGTGGCGTCGGCCTGATTGCCACGCCATGTGGCGCGCAGGCCCCAACGCGGATCGGTGACGGCGCGCGAATAAAAAGCCGCCAACGGCAGGTCCAGCACGTCGGTGCTTTCCAAAAAGAAGGCCCGCTTCTCGGGCGCGCTCAGCGCGAAGCGGGTGTTGCCCGCCAGTTGCGGAACGTCCAATTCCACCTGCGAAAAGTCGGGGTTCAGGGTGGCGTCAAACACCCAGTCGGCGCGCGGCCGCCATTTGATGTCGGCGCTGAGCGAGATTTCGCTCTCGCGTTGGGAGGAATCTGCGTCTTTGCTTCGACGGGTTCGCGCTGTGATCTCGGGTCGCACCGACAAAAAGCTGCGGTCGCGCACCGCGTCGGTCACCGAGCTGCCCGGCTCACTGAGTCCGTCAATTTCTTGCAGCTCAGTGATGAAGTTCAGCGCGTCTTTGGTCAAGGGCGCACTCACCAGCAAGGTGCTCACATCGCGCGGGATGCTGCGCGTGACCATCAGCCGCCAAGGGTTGCCGCCCGAATAAGGGTAGCGCAGCGCCAACAAAGGCAACCTGATTTCGAGGCTGTAGCCGTCGGGCAGGCGCTGGACTGCCGCGTCCACTTCAAAGTCGGGCGAGAAATCCTCGTTGTCGCTGTCGGCGATGAACATGCCGTCGCCCACCACCCCGGCCGCGTTGACGCGCACAAACTGCGCCGAGCGCCGCGTGCCCACTGGGTCGAGCACGATGGAGACGAAATCTTGATCGCGCCGCACTTGGTCGCGCCTGGCCAGCGGCGCACGTATCTCATCAGGTCGCGGGTCGAACGCACGAATGCCAAAGCTAATGCCGGTGTCGTCCACCACCACCTGCACCGTGGTGCGGTAGCCATCGGGCGCGGGGCGTTTGTCTTGCGGCAGGTATTGGGTGAAGTTGTCGAAGACAGGCGCGCGTTGCCATGCCGCGTCGTCCAGCTTGCCGTCGATTCGAGGCGGTGCTTCAGTGGCCAGCAGGCGCACGGCCCGGGGTCGGTCGAGCTGCTGACGTTGAAGCTGCGCTTGGCTCAGCGTCGCCCATAACAACAGGCTGCTGACAAGAAGTGTTCGCAAGTGGGTTGCCGCATCAACGCGACCCAAAAAAACAAGCCAAAAGTGTAGGCGGCAGGTGCCCGAGTTCACGACGCCACGTTGTTTTCGATTCTTTTCGCAAACCGTGAGCCGTTTGGCGTCTCGGGTTGGCGTAAACCTGTGACTTCGATATCGATGCAGATGGCGAGGTCGTTGTGGCGAATCGTCGCCGACCTTCACGAATCACCTAAAAAGGAAATCTCATGACCAACGCACAGTTCTCCATTCGCAATGCGGCGTCCACCTTGGCGCTGGCCTTGGCAGCCGCCGCCCTGACCGTGGGCCTGACAGCTTGCGGCGGCGGCGACGACGCTGCGGCACCTGCTCCAGCACCCGCCGCGGCATTGCCAGCCACCGCCACCATCACCGGCGTGGCCGCCACAGGCGCGCCGATTGCTGGCGGCAAAGTCAATGCCGTCAACGCCGCTGGTAAAACCGCCACCGCCACCACGGCGGCCGACGGCAGCTACGCCATCAGCGTGCCAGCAGGCGCGCCTTACGCGTTGAACATCACTGATGCAGCCGGCAAAATTTGGTACTCCTACGCGCCCGACGCGGGGGTGGCCAACATCACGCCGCTGTCTACGCTGGCGCTGTCGAAAGCCAACGCCAACAAGCCGCTGTCGGGCCTGTATGACGCGTGGGGCACCACGCGTTTGTCTTCAGACACTGTGCTGGACGCAGCCAAGCTGCTGAACGCCAACTTCCAAAGTCAACTCGCGGCCAAGGGCGTGGACGCGACCAAGTTCAACGTGTTCGATACGCCCTTCAGCGCCAACCGCACCGGCTTTGACGCCGTGCTCGACAACGTGCGCGTGCAGTTCAACTGCACCGCCACCAGCTGCACCGAATCCGTCACCAGCCCTGCCGGTTCTACGGTGGTCACGTGGAACAGCAACCTCGCCACGGGCGGCATCAGTTTGAGCTTCACGGCGGGTGGCGTCACCACCAACTTGAACGTCAACATCGGCGCTTGCAAGGCCGCAGCAGCTGGCACCTATTCGATGTTGGTGGACACCACGGTGACCGGCTTGGGCGTCAGCATTCCGCAGATTTGCGTTGACGGCTTGCCTGCCGCTCCCACTTCGCAAGCTGACTTCTGCAGCGGTGCCGACTATGCCGCGCAGCTGCCCGCCGGCGTGCAAGTCATCTCGTGCACATTCGCCAGCAATGTTGGCACCTACAACGTCCGCATCAGCACGCCGCTGGTGTTGGACTACACGGTGAAGTACACCTTTGTGAAGCGTTGATGTGCAGTCTGTTGGTTTGAAGTTTGCAAGCGCCCTGTCTCAATCCGAGGCAGGGCGCTTTTGCTTTTCTACAGACTATTCGCCTTCCCGCTTCTTGCGTGGCCGACTCGCCAGCACGCGGTCAAACACCGCGTTTGGCAGCACCCGCAGCAGCTTGGCCAATATGCCCATTTGCCAGGGGATCACGCGGTAACTGGTGCCAGCCTCAATGGCGTGGAATGCGCGATTGGCAAAGTCGCTGGCCTCCAACGCGAATGGCATGTTGTAGGGGTTGGCGCTGGTCAGCGGCGTTTTCACATAACCCGGGCTGAGGGTGACAACCTTCACGCCAAAGGGTCGGCATTCGCCGCGCAAACTCTCGCAGTAAGAAATGACCGCCGCCTTGCTGGAACAGTAAGCGCCGTGCCCCGGGATGCCGCGTATGCCGTTGACGCTGGCGATGCCCACCAAGCGCCCGCTGCCGCGTTCGCACATGGCGCGCACAAAGGGCTGGAAGGTGGCGGCCGTGCCGAGGTTGTTGGTCTCATAAATGGAGCGCATCACATCCAGGTCGGCCCACTCGGCGGTGTCCATGCCTATGCTCAAACCTGCGCAGGCGATGACAACGTCCGGCAAACCATGTGCCGCAGTGCAAGCGCGGCCCACGGCGGTGATGGCAGCGGCGTCACGCACATCGGCCCCGTAAACCACGGCGCGCTCAGTGGGCCAAGCTTTTTGCGTGACCCAGCTTTGCAAGTCTGCACTGCGCCGCGCGACCAAAGCCACACGATACCCAGCTTCATAAAAACGCAGTGCCAAAGCCTGGCCAATGCCGCTGGACGCGCCGGTGATGAAGGCCAACGGCGCGGTCATGTTGAGCCTATTTATTCGGCGACGCGAAGGTGGCTCGCACGCGCCCTTTGAGCTGCAACAGGCCTTTGATGTTGTCGTACTCCAAAGCGTCAGCCGTCACAACCGAGCGGCCACGCGTCACGGTGACAGGCAAGTGCGATTGAACGCGTTCGCTCTTGAAAAACGCGTGCAAAAACTCGCCCCTGAACTCGATGGCGTCGTCGCCCGCCAGCGCCTGACGCGTCACGTGCGCACCGCCCGTGAGCTGGACTTCCGTCGCGTCGCCGTTGCTTTGCGCCCGATTTGCGGTGGCCAAGGTGACGCGTCCGTCAGGCGCCCAGGCACGCACACGCGCCTTGTCGATTTCCAGCGTGTCGGTGTCGGGGTAGTGGCGCAGCGCGTCGCCTTCCACTTGCAAACGCATGCCGCCCGAGGGCAAGAAGCGCTGCACGGTGAAATGGGTCATGGCGTAGTCGGGCTCGTGGCGCGGTGCGGACGGCGTCGCCGCTTCGCCGGGCACCGGCGTGTTCTTCACCAACCACCATGTGCCCAAAGCCAACACCGTCATCATCAGCAAGGGCAAATAGGCCGACAGCAAAGCCGTGATGCGCGCAGGCCATGAGCGCCGCAGCGAGCGCCGCTCAAGCGCGCCGGTTTGGTGTGGCGCAGGGCTGGCCGGCAGCAGCAGCTCAGGCAGCGGCGGCAGGTCGGTGGCCGTGGTGGACAGGTTCAAGTGCGGCCGCCCGGATGGGTTGAAGACGCATCCAACGTGGTGGGGTGAGCTTGCAACAAGGCGGCATACAAGGCGTCGTATTGGCCGTTCGCGCTGAGCAGCACATCGCAGCATTCACGCGCCGCACCAAAGCCGCCTTGCCACTGGCTCACATGCTGAGCCACTGCCTTCACCTCGGCATGCGCATTGGCGGGCGCGCACGAAAAACCGGCGCGCGTCATCAAGGGCAAGTCGGGCCAGTCGTCGCCCATCGCGGCCATGGCGGGCCATGCGATGTTCAAGGCGCGCATCAGCTGGGTCGCGGCGGCGAGCTTGTCGTGTGCGCCGTACACCGCGTGTGCAATGCCAAGGTCGGCCACGCGGCGTCGCACGGCCGGTGAGTCGCGCCCCGTGATGACGATGGGCGTGATGCCGCCCTGCGCCAGCAGTTTCAGGCCGTGCCCGTCCAGCGTGTTGAAAGCTTTGAACTCTTCGCCGCGTTCGCTGAGGTAAATGCGCCCATCGGTGAGCACGCCGTCAACGTCAAAAATGGCGGCGGTGATGCCTTTTGCTTTTTGCAAAAGCGCGGCGGTGAAGCGCAATGTGGGGCTCATCAAATCACCTTGGCGCGCATCAAGTCGTTCACATTCAAAGCGCCCACCAACACGCCGTCTGCGTTCACCACCAGCAGGCTGTTGATGCGGTGCTGTTCCATCAGTTGCGCAGCGTCCACCGCCAACGCCTGATCGCGCACGGTGCGCGGTTCGGGGTGCATCACTTGCCCGGCAGTGAGCGCGCGCAGGTCGCGGCCTTGCTCGACCAAACGGCGCAAATCGCCGTCGGTGAAGATGCCCCGCACATGCCCAGTCGCATGGGTCACGGCCGTGGCGCCCAAGCCCTTCTCGGTCATCACGCGCATGGTGGCGACCAAGGGCAAATCAGCGGCCACATTCGGGACGGCATCGCCGCTGCGCATCACATCAAACACATGCGTGAGCAGCTTGCGGCCCAGGCTACCGCCAGGGTGTGAGCGCGCAAAGTCTTCCTCTTTGAAACCGCGCGCATCGAGCAGCGCCACAGCCAGCGCATCGCCCAGCGCCATTTGCGCGGTGGTGCTGGCAGTGGGGGCCAAATTCAGGGGGCAGGCTTCTTGGTCTACGCCGCTGTTGAGCACGATGTCGGCATGCTTGGCCAACGTGGAATCGAGCTTGCCGGTCATGGCCACCAAGGTCACGCCGACGCGTTTGAGCGCCGGAAGAATGGCAGCCAACTCGTCGCTTTCGCCCGAGTTGGAAATGGCCAGCACCACGTCCACCGGCAGCACCATGCCGAGGTCGCCGTGGCTCGCCTCAGCGGGGTGCACAAACATCGCAGGCGTGCCGGTTGATGCCAAAGTAGCGGCAATCTTTCGGCCCACGTGGCCGCTCTTGCCCATGCCCATGACGACCACGCGGCCTGCGCCTGACAGCACGGCGTGAACGGCTTTTGCGAAGTTGGCGTCTTGGCGGTCTTTCAGGCCCAGCAAGGCTTGCGCTTCGATGTCAAACGTGAGCCGTGCCAATTGCAAGGCGCGCTGTGCGTTGAAAGTTCGTGAATTGCTGGGAGCGTCCATTACGATGAAGTTCTCGTCATTCTGCATTTTAGGCACCGGCCTTTCACTGTCCGCCCATGGCATCTACCCTCGAATTGGTCTTGCTTTATTTGGTTGCTGCGGTGGCGGGCGTGGTGGTGTGCCGTTCGCTGAAGTTGCCGCCGATGTTGGGTTATTTGGCGGTTGGTGTGCTCATCGGCCCACACGCTTTGGCGCTGGCCAAAGACTCGGTCGGGGTCGAGTACCTCGCCGAATTTGGCGTCGTGTTTTTGATGTTTGTGATTGGCTTGGAGTTCAACCTGCCCAAGCTGCACAGCATGCGCAAGTTGGTGTTTGGCTTGGGCTTGAGCCAAGTGGCCTTGACCATCCTCATTGCGGTGGTGGGCAATGCGGCATTGGCATGGGCCTTTGCGCAGGCGGGCCGTGCTTGGGGCTTGGATTGGCGCAGCGCGGTGGCCTTGGGCGGCGCGCTGGCCATGAGCAGCACGGCCATCGTCGTCAAGCTGATGGCCGAACGCTTGGAGCTGGAAAGTGAGCACGGTCGCCGCGTCATCGGGGTGCTGCTGTTTCAAGACTTGGCCGTGGTGCCGCTGCTGGTGATCATTCCCGCGCTCAGCGCCAAACCCGAAGCCATGGCCTACGCCTTGGGCTTGGCCGCACTCAAAGCCGGTGTGCTGTTGACTTTGCTGTTGGTGGGCGGCCCGTGGGTCATGCGCACCTGGCTCACGGTGGTGGCGCGGCGCAAAAGCGACGAGCTGTTTGTGCTCAACCTGCTGCTGGTGACTTTGGCCTTGGCTCACCTCACGGAGATGGCGGGTTTGTCGTTGGCCTTGGGTGCTTTCGTGGCCGGCATGTTGATTGCCGAGACCGAATACAAGCACCAGGTCGAGACCGACATCCGGCCCTTTCACGATGTGCTGCTGGGCTTGTTTTTCATCACCATAGGCATGAAGCTGAACGCCGATGCGGTGTTGAAGCAGTGGCCTTTGGTGCTGTTGATGACGGTGCTGCCAGTGCTGTTCAAGTTTGTGCTGGTCACGGCATTGGCCAAAGCATTCGGTGCCGCCACCGGCGTGGCCCTGCGCACTGGTTTGTACTTGGCGCAGGCCGGTGAATTTGGTTTTGTGCTGTTGACGCTGACCACCCAACAAGGCTTGCTGCCGGCGCATTTGCAAAGCCCTGTTTTGGCCAGCATGGTGCTGAGCATGTTGGCCTCGCCCTTCCTCATCATCTACAGCAACCGCATCGTCATGCGCCTGAGCACCAGCGACTGGTTGATGCAATCGGTGGCGATGACCAGCATCGCCAAGCGCGCCATCAACACCGAGGCCCACGTCATCATTGCGGGTTACGGCCGCAGCGGTCAAAACTTGGCGCGCCTGCTGGAAGGAGAGCGCATACCGTACATGGCGCTCGACCTCGACCCCGACCGCGTGCGTCAAACCGCCGCTGCCGGTCAAAGCGTGGTCTTCGGCGACGCCGCCCGTTTGCAAAGCTTGATGGCCGCCGGTTTGGCCCGCGCCAGCGCGGTGGTGGTGAGCTATCACGACACGCCTTCGGCGCTGAAAATTCTGCGCCTGGTGCAAGAGCACGCACCGCAAGTGCCCGTGATCGTGCGCACCCTGGACGACAGCGATTTGGAACGCCTGCAAGCCGCCGGGGCCACCGAGGTCGTGCCCGAAGCCATCGAAGGTTCACTCATGCTGGCCAGCCACGCGCTGGCCTTGGTGGGCGTGCCGATGCGACGCGTGATCCGCGTGGTGCAAGAACAGCGCGACGCCCGCTACAGCCTGCTGCGCGGCTACTTTCACGGCACCGACGACGACACCGCCGATGAGCTCACGCACGCGCGCCTGCAAAGCGTCACCATCCCGCTGGCCGGTGCCTTGGCAGGCAAGAAGCTCGGAGATTTGGCCTTGCACGCGGTCGGTGTCAGCGTGGTTTCAGTGCGCCGGGCGGCGGGTGGCGTCAACAAGCCCGATGACGGTTTGGAGCTGGCGGCGGGCGACACCTTGGTGCTGTCCGGCTTGCCCGAAGCGCTGGCGCGGGCGGAGGGCAAGTTGTTGCGGCGCGGGTGAGGGCTTGAATTTGGCGCCAGCACTGTGCCGCTGGCTGCGTTTTCAGCGCGTCAACATATCGATGTAGCTTTGGTAGCTGAAGCTGCGGTTTTTTTTCCGCCCCGTCATTTCGATGACGATGCCCAAGCTTTGAAGCAACTTCACCGCTGCAGTTGCCGTGGGAAAGGTGGTGTCCAACTTCACTCGAGCTTGTTCGATGGTGAAGCGTGGCATCAGCGGCAGCAACTCAAACAAACGCAAGCTGACCGCACCCGCGCGTGGCGCGATCAGCAGGCGTCGGCGGTCGGATGCAACCAGAGTGGCCACGGCGACGATGCCGCGCTCTGCGTCTGTCGCCGCCACCTCCACAGCTTCTAGAAAAAAGCCCACCCAAGCCTCCCAATCGCCGCTTGTGCGCACTGCCGCCAGGCGTTGGTAGTAGGCAGCTTGATGTTGCTTCAAGTAGCCGCTGAGGTACATCACCGGGTCGGGCAACAGACCCCAATGCTCCAGCAGCACAGCGATGAGCAGGCGGCCGATGCGACCGTTGCCATCCAAGAAGGGGTGGATGGTCTCGAACTGCACATGCACCAGGGCCACCCGCACCAGCGCAGGCAATGAGGGCGTCGCGTCGTGGATGTAGCGCTCAAGGTCGGCCAACAACGGCGCGACTTGCCCAGGTGGTGGGGGCACAAACACCGCATTGCCGGGTCGGGTACCGCCGATCCAGTTTTGTGAACGGCGAAGCTCACCGGGTTGTTTGTTCGCGCCACGCGCGCCGTTCATGAGCAGACGGTGCGCGTCGCACAACAAACGCACGCTGATTGGTAGGCCGCCCTCTCGCTTCAATTCTTTACGAACATATTCGAAAGCACGCAAGTAGTTGCTAACTTCCTCAACGTCATCGGTGTTCTGGACTACCAAACCCGCTTCATCGTCAAACAGGTCGGCCAGCGTGGCCTGAGTGCCTTCAATCTGCGACGTCAGCAGCGCTTCTTTGCGAATGGCGCTGTACATCAACCACCCCACCGACGGCACCAACCCCGACACGCTTGACAACCGAGCCAAAGCCAGCTCGGCAGCACGCACGCCAGCCGACCAACTCTCGGGTGCTAATTCAGGCTTGGACGGCGGTAAGCCATGCGGTACGAAAGCGCGTACTGACTCACCCAGGGTTGTGATCGTCTCGTAGATTCCAGTTTCGCGCATGGTGTGAAAGTAAATTTGAATACACACTCCGCATATTAAAGCATTCTTTAATTTTTCTGGCGCTGATAAAGACTGCTTTCATCGTCACGGGAAAGCAAAAGCAGACGTGGTTGGCGCAATAACAAAGAGCCCCGAAGGGCTCCTGATCTTTGGCACTGACCTCAAGGGTTGGCCCATCGCTTACACGCACAGCGTCATCAAAACGGGATGTCGTCGTCCATGTCCTCAAACCCGGTCGATGACTTGGCGGCGGGCTTGTTGGCTGCTGGACGGGAAGCGGGAGCGTTGCTGCGTGGGGTGTATTGCTGCGATGAGGACTCGCCGCGGTCATCGCCACCGCCGCCACCACCACCACCACCACCACCACCACCTTGGTTGACACCACTCGCAGCGCGACTTCCCCCACCGCCGCTGCCTTCACCGTCGCGGCCGCCGAGCAGCTGCATGTTGTCGGCGACGATCTCGGTCGTGTATTTTTCGACGCCTTCTTTGTCTTGCCACTTGCGGGTTTTGAGGCGACCTTCAACGTAAACGGGACGGCCCTTTTTCAGGTACTCGCCAGCGATTTCGGCCAGGCGGTCGTAGAACACCACGCGATGCCACTCGGTTTCTTCAACCTTTTCGCCCGAGGTTTTGTCTTTCCAACTGCGGGTGGTGGCAATGCCGATGTTGCAAATGGCCGCGCCGTTCGGGGTGTAGCGAACTTCTGGGTCTTTGCCCAAGTTGCCGATGAGGATGACTTTGTTGATTGAGGCCATTACCGGGCTCCTGGCAGATTGAGAATTTGGTTTTAGATTATCCGGCCTTCGACCGCTCGACGAATCCGTCTTCGAAGTTTCAACGAATGGCTTTCGCCATCGCGCTTGCCGGGTTCAGCAAAGTGCGCCGCCCATCCGCACTTTTGTCCGCCGTGCTGACAATGATTTGTATGACTTGCGAGGGCGTGAGTTTGGGGTTCACGGCCAGCAGCTTGCCTGCCAAGTTGGCCACCTGCGGCGCGGCCATCGAGGTGCCCGACAAGGCCACGCGCTGGCCACCGGGCAAATAGCTTTCCACTTGGTAACCATTGGCATGCACTTTGACCGTGGGGCCGTAGCTGGTGAAGTCGGCCTCGTTGCCTGCGCGGTCGACCGCACCGACCGTCAACAGGTTGGGCAGCACCAAATCGGCGGGCGCGTCTTCAGCGAAGGACGCGTCTTGGTTGCTGTTGCCTGCGGCGGTGATCCACAGCACGTCGGGCGCGCTGGCAAAGCCGCGCTTCAGGGTGTCGCGCATGACCTGGAAAAGCTCGCGCGCTACGGCCTTGCGCTGCTCCGGCGTTTGCTTGGTTTCACATTTCTCCAATTCCGATTCAATGGCTTTGACGCTGCCGCCCCAGCTCATGTTCACCACCCGCGCTTTGTTTTGTTTGAGGAATGCAATTTGCGCGCTCAGCGCCTTTGCGTCGGCAGCACTTTGCGCGCGTGACGGGCAGGGGTCGGGCGTCAGCGTGTGGCCGTATTCCATGCGCGCAATCAACAAGCGCGCATGCGGGTTGCCTTCCATCGCAATGCCCGCCACGTGGGTGCCGTGCTCGTAGTTGCCAGCGAGGTTGATTTCTTCGATGGCGGGCTTGAATTCATCGGGCTTCAAGCTCGACAAAAACTGCTTCACGTCGGTGGCCTCGGGGCTCTCGACGTTGGACTGCAAATCGGAAAAGCCTTTGGTGCGCGCGATCATCTGTGGCAACTTGGCCAACAGCGCGGGCGGCAGCACTTGCAGTTCGGTGTCGGAAGGCGCGCCGTATTTGTCAAAAGCACTCAGCAAGGCTTTGCCGCGTGAATCGCGCAGCACCTGGTTTTTGAAAATGGCCGAATCAACCCCGCTGTCCCACACCGCCACTGTCACGGGCGTGTAGGTTTTGCCGGGAGTTGCTTCAGGCAATGTGACGCCGCGCGCTGCCCAAATGTCGGCCTTGTCTACCTTGTTGGCCGTGAGGTAGGTGCCAAAGGTGTCGATGAGGGTTTGCTTCAGCGGCAAGCGCATCAGCAGCGCATAGCGTGCCGACACCACATCGGGCGCCAGCTCTGAACTGAGCGCACCGCTTTTGTCGACGATGGGTTGGAGCACGTTGCGCACATTGCCCAGCACCAAGGTCTCGCCCACCAATTCGGCGCGCGCCTTGGCCGACTTCACCTCATTGGCCACGGTCAGATAGGGCATGTCTTTCAAGCTGAGCGCGATGCGTCGGCCCACTTCTGCGCGGTAGGCGGGTGTATCAAAGTTTCCCGGCGTTGAGCCGAAACTCAAGCGCGACTGGATCATCGCGCGCGTTTGCATGCCGCTCATCAACTGGTCGGCGGGCTTTTCTTCCAGCGCGCGGATGGCTTCGATGCGCGCCAGCGCGGGCAGGTCCTTGCCCTCCAAGATATCGAGCTGCAACAAGGTGCTCAACATCTGCCGCTGCATCGACTTGTCGGCAATGTCGTATTGCCTCAGCACGCTTTCCAAGTCGGCGCGCAGCTTGGCGGCAAAGGGCGCAAACACGGCCTCATCACGCACCCAAGTTTCCAAATTGCCCTTGGCCGGGTAGCTGAAGCGCGGCAGGTCGGCTGCTTTGTCAATGCGTTTTTTGGCGACAGCGCTGGAGGGGGTCTGCGCCTGAACTGATGTGGCCGCCAGGAAGCCCATCGCAACGTAAGTCGCAACGCAAGCCACAACGCACACGCTGCGCATTACAAATTTGGTTTTCATCCTCATTCCCTTCAAGGTTGATAGCCCGCCACGCCCATTTGCCACAGCAAAAATGAGAAGTTGTCGGCACGCTCGGCGAGCTGCTGTTTTTTGGTGTTGCCGATGCCGTGACCGGCATCAAAGTCCAGCCGCATCAACACCGGTTTGCCGCTGCTGGTGGCGGCTTTCAAACGCGCTGCGGTTTTGGTCGACTCCCACACATCCACGCGCGGATCGTTCACGCCGTGCGTCAGCATCACCGCCGGGTAAGCCACACCCGGCTTGACGTTGTCGTAGGTGCTCATGGCTTGCAGAGCCTTGAAACCCGCCTCGGTTTTGACCGTGCCGAACTCAGGGATGTTGGGCACGCCGTTGGCGGTGGTCTCGGCGCGCAAGGTGTCGAGCGCGCCCACAGCGGGGATGACGGCGGCAAACAAATCGGGCCGCTCGGTCATGGCGCGGCCCACCAAAATGCCGCCCGCGCTGCCGCCCAAAATGCCCAGCTTGGCCGGACTGGTGTACTTTTGCGCAATCAAAAACTCAGCGCAAGCGATGAAGTCTTTCCAGGTGTTGGGCTTGCTGGCCTGAAAGCCACCTTTGTACCAATCGTTGCCGTAGACGCTGCTGCCGCGCGGGTTGGCGATGGCGTACACGCCGCCCGCGTCCATCCAGGCCAAACGGCTGGGGCTGAAGAAAGGTTCCTCGGTGATGCCGTAGCTGGCGTAGCCGTAAAGCAGCGTCGGGTTGCTGCCGTCCAACTTCACGCCCTTGCGGTGGATGACGGACATGGGCACCAGCGCGCCGTCATGGCTGGGCACTTTCACCTCGGTGGCTTCGATGTCGGTGGGCGCATCGAAACGGCCTGCGGGCTGCAAGCCGGTGTTGCTGACTTTGCCGTCGGCGGCCACCGCAAATACTTGGCGCGCGCGCGTCCAGCTTTCCAACTCGATCAACACGCCGGGCAAGCGGGGGTCGGCGGCGCTGGCACCGCTTTCGCCGTCACCCAAGGCGAATGAGCCCTCCACAGGCAAGGGCACTTCAACCGCGGGCGCTGTTGCTGCATAAGCGCGTTTGAACAAGCGCTTGATGTTGCCGTCGCGCGTCTCAATGTAGAGCGCATCGGCGGCAGCGGCGACACGTATCACCACCCGGTCAGACGCTGGCATCAACACTTGTGCTTTGGCAATTTGAGGCGCCTTCAAGTCCAGCGCCAACACCTGCGAGCGGGGTGCGCCTGCATGAGTGACGAAGTACAGGTTGTCGTTGAAGTAGCTGAAGGCCGTGACGGCGTCAGAGCGGCTGACGATGCGCTGCCACTTGGGTTGGCCCGCCAAAACAGCAGCTTGAGGCGCGATGAACAAACCGATCTCGCGCTGCGTGCCGTTGTAGACCGCGCCTATCGCCCAGCGGCCGTCATGCGTCAAGCTCACGGTGGGGCTTTCAACCGGCGTGATGTCAACGCCCTTGACCCTGTCGCCAAATGCCACGCGGGCATTGGCAGCCGCCTGACCCGGCGTGAGCATCATCATCTGCGAGCGCTGGTATTTTTGCGTCTCTGGCATGCCTTTGCGCATTTCTTGCAGGCGGTTGAAGACCAAGGTTTTGCTGTCGGCTGTCCAGTCCACACTGCCGTAGTTGGCGCGGCTGATGGGCTGGCCGATTTGCTTGCCTGTGGCGGTGTTCATCAAGTGCAACACCGCTTCTTCCGAGCCGCCTTGCGACAAACCGTAGGCCACCACGCTGCCGTCGGGTGAGGGCGTGTACCAGTTGATGGCGTGCGGTTTGCCGGTGGATTTTTCCAAGGCTTCGGGGTCGACCAGCAGCTTATCGGCACCCGCCAAGCCGCGCCGCATGTAGAGCTTGAACTGGTTGTCGGTGGCGGCGCGGCGCTCCAGGAAATACAAGTCACCCGGCAGGCGCGTGATCGAGCCCACGCGGTCTGACACCGATGCGTCGTATCGAGTGAGGTTGGCCAACATGGCATCGCGGCCCGGAATCTTGGCCAGCGTGGCGCGCGCTTGGTCGTTGTGCGCTTTCATCCACGCCACCACTTCGGGCGACTTTTTGTTCTCGAAGTAGCGGTAAGGGTCGGTGATGGTGGTGCCGAAAAAGTTGTCGCTCACGTTGCGTACCGCGGCAACGGGCGCGGTGTTGGTTTGCGCGGCGCACAGATCGGCGAGGGTGGCTGCGAGCAAAGCAGCACAAACGAAATTGGACGCAAAACGGGACACGAAACTGAACCCGAAGCTGAACCCGAAGCTGATCGAGTGAGGCATGAACTTTTCCTTGTGAGAATTTGTTTGACACGCTGACGCGCGTGTTTCCTTTTTTTGCACGCCGACGCGCGCCAGCGCCACATTGCCGAGCCGGTGTGCTTGGCTGAATTTGGAGGCAAGAAGTTAGCACGGCTTGCGACGGGATCTGCACAGCGGCGCGAAGGCCGTGACTTACCATCGCCGACCACTGTCAGCCTCCCCATGCACAGCACCGAATCTCCCGCGCATCAGCGCCCGTCCACCCGCCCAGGCGACATCCTCGCCCAAGTTTTTGGCTACCCTGCGTTTCGCGGTGCGCAAACTGAGATCGTTGACCACGTGATCGCCGATGGCGATGCTTTGGTGTTGATGCCCACCGGCGGCGGCAAGAGCTTGTGCTACCAAGTGCCCGCCATTGCGCGGCACCGCGCGGGCAAGGGCGTGGCCATCGTGGTGAGCCCGTTGATTGCGCTGATGCACGACCAAGTGGGCGCGCTGGAAGAGGCCGGCGTGCACGCGGCCTACCTCAATTCTTCACTCAGCTCGGAAGACGCCCAACGCATCGAGCGCGAAATGATGGGCGGGCGTTTGGTGCTGCTGTACGCCGCGCCCGAACGCCTCACCACACCGCGCTTTTTGGCTCAGCTGGACTCACTGCACGAGCGCGGTCTGCTCAGCCTGTTTGCCATTGATGAAGCTCACTGCGTGAGCCAGTGGGGCCACGACTTTCGCGAAGACTATTTGGCGCTGAACGTGTTGCACGAGCGCTTTGCGGGCGTGCCGCGCATCGCACTGACTGCCACGGCAGACGACCTCACGCGCGCCGACATCATCACGCGCTTGCAGTTGGAAGAAGCGCGCGTTTTCATCAGCAGCTTTGACCGGCCCAACATCCGCTACAGCGTGGTCGAAAAAGACAACCCACGCCAGCAACTGCTGCGCTTCATCAACGAGGAACACGACGGCGACGCGGGCATTGTTTACTGTCAGTCACGAAAAAAAGTGGATGAAACCGCAGCGTGGTTGAGCGCTGAAGGCGTCACCGCCCTGGCGTATCACGCCGGTTTGGACGCAGACGTTCGCCGTCGCCACCAAGACCGGTTCTTGCGCGAAGAAGGTTTGGTGATGGTGGCAACCATCGCCTTTGGCATGGGCATAGACAAACCCGACGTGCGTTTTGTGGCGCATTTGGACTTGCCCAAAAACATAGAAAGCTATTACCAAGAAACCGGCCGCGGCGGCCGCGACGGCTTGCCCGCCGATGCGTGGATGACCTACGGCCTGGCCGATGTGGTCAATCAGCGCCGCATGATCGACGACAGCCCGGCTGGTGAAGAATTCAAACGCGGTCAGGTGCAAAAGCTGGAAGCCTTGTTGGCCTTGGCCGAGAGCCACGACTGCCGCCGCGTGCGCTTGCTGGCTTACTTCGGCGAGCCCACGCTGGCCTGCGCCAAATACCAAAACGCTTGCGACAACTGTTTGAACCCGCCCGCCACATGGGACGCCACAGACGCTGCCCGCAAAGCCCTGAGCTGCATCTACCGCTTCCACCAAAACGGCGGTCAGCGCTTTGGTGCGGGCCACTTGATTGACGTGCTGCGCGGCAAGCTCACCGACAAAGTCACGCAGCACCGACACAGTAGCTTGAGCACCTACGGCATTGGCGCGGACACCAGCGAGACGCAGTGGCGCGCGGTGTTGCGCCAGTTGATCGCGCTGGGCCACTTGCGCACCGAAGGCGAATACAACACGCTGGAACTCAGTGCCAGCGCCCGCGAAGTGCTGCGCGGCGAGGTGCAGTTGTTGTTGCGCGAAGCCAGCGAAGTGACCGCAGCACCGCGACGAGGTCGTGCCGGATCGAGTTCGTCAACTTTGGCTTCCACCTCGCGAGGAAAAACGTCGACCAAAGACAAAGCGCCACCCGTGCCTTTGGATGCAGACGCCACAGCGCTCTTCGCCGACCTGAAAGCTTGGCGCGCCGAGGTGGCCCGCGAACACAACCTGCCCGCGTACGTTGTTTTCCACGACGCGACGCTGGCTGAGATGGCCCGCGCGCAGCCCGACTCACTCGACGCGCTGGGTGCCATCAGCGGCGTCGGCGCGAAAAAGTTGGAGGCTTACGGGCGGGAGATATTGCGGGTTTTGGGGGGCTGAATTTGGTAATTGAAGTGAATGACTTGAGCATCGTGAAGCCAGTCTGCCTCGCGCGTGAGCCATCTGACAGCATTACCCCATTACCCCATTACCCCATTACCCGGCTCTAAATGCAGCGCCCGCCGTCCACCTCCATCGCCACGCCAGTGATCATCGACGCTTCGTCGCTGCACAAAAAGCACGCCGCGTTGCCCATGTCTTCGGGCGTGGAAAAACGGCCGATGGGGATGCTGGCTAAAAACTTGGCGCGCACTTCCGGCGTGTCTTCGCCCATGAAAGTTTTGAGCAGCGGCGTTTCCCCGGCCACTGGGTTGAGCGCCACCACGCGCACGCCGAACGGTGCCAACTCGACCGCCATCGCGCGGGTGGCGGTGATGACCCAGCCCTTGCTGGCGTTGTACCAAGCCAGGCGCGGACGCGGGCTGACGCCTGCGGTGCTGGCGATATTTAAAATGACCCCGCGTTTTTGCAGCTTGAACCGCGGCACCGCTTCTTTCGCTGCCAAATAAATCGACTTCACATTGACGGCCAGGATGCGGTCGAACTCGGCCTCATCCAAGCCCTCCAAAGGCTGCGGCGTGTGGCCGACCCCGGCGTTGTTGACCAGGATGTTCAGTCCGCCAAAGTGGTCATAGGCCGCTTCGACCATGGCGCGCACATCGGCGGCCACGGCCACGTCGGCGCGAATGGCCTTCGCGCCCAGCACGGTTGCCACGCGCTGGGCGGCGTCGCCGTCGCGGTCAACGATCAGCACCTGCGCACCTTCAGCAACGAACTTGCGGGCAATGCCTTCGCCGAAACCTGATGCGGCCCCGGTGACGATGGCAATTTTGTTTTTTAGTCTCATAGTGCTTCCTTCTTTTGGGAGTGCTTTATCCGTGATGAATCGCAACCGTCTTCAAACTTGAAAATCCATACAGCGCCTCAAAGCCTTTTTCGCGGCCGTGGCCGCTGCGCTTCACGCCGCCGAACGGCAACTCAACCCCGCCGCCCGCGCCGTAGTTGTTGATGAACACCTGGCCGCACTTCAAGGCGCGCGCCATGCGCATTTGACGTCCCCCGTCGCGTGTCCACACGCCCGCCACCAAACCGAAAGGCGTGCCGTTGGCAATGCGCAAGGCATCGGCGTCAGAGTCAAACGGAAGCACCAACTGCACCGGGCCGAAGATTTCTTCTTGGGCCAGGGCGTGGTCTGCCGCGTTGTCTGCACCCAGGCCACTCACCAAGGTAGGCGGCAGGTAGTGGCCGCCGCTCGGCGCGTCGCTCATCACTTCAGCTTGCGCGGCGATGCGCAGGCCGTCCTGCGTGGCGAGGTTCAGGTAACGGCTGACGATGTCGAATTGGCGTTTTGAAATCAGCGGCCCCACATCCAAATCGCTGAGCGCTGGGCCCACGCGCAGCGCGCGATAACGCGCTGCCATGCGCGCCAGCACGTCGTCGAACACCGAGCGCTCCACCAGAATTCGCGACGCGGCCGAGCAAGTTTGCCCCGCGTTTTGAATCCCGGCGTTCACCAAAAACGGCAGCGCTGCATCCAAGTCGGCATCCGCAAAAACCAATTGCGGGCTCTTGCCGCCCAGCTCCAGGGTGACAGGAACCGTGTTCTTCGCCGCCGCCGCTTGCACCAACGCGCCCGTGGCCACCGAGCCGGTGAACGAGATGTGGTCGATGCCAGCGTGCGCTGACAGTGCCGCGCCCGCCTCGTCGCCCAAGCCCGTCACCACATTCAAAGCACCCGGCGGCAAGCCGGCCTCCATGGCCATGCGCGCAAACGCCAGCACTGTCAGGCAGGCTTCTTCGGCGGGCTTCAATACGCAGGCATTGCCCATCGCCAAAGCCGCACCCACGCTGCGCCCAACGATTTGCATGGGGTAGTTCCACGGCACGATGTGGCCCGTTACACCCAGGGGTTCGCGCAAGGTCAGCGCGGTGTAGCCCGCCAAGAAAGGCAGCGTCTCGCCATGGACTTTGTCGGCCGCGCCGCCGTAAAACTCTAAGTAGCGCGCCAGGGCGATGGCATCGGCGCGGCCTTGCTTCAGCGGCTTGCCCACGTCGAGCGCTTCCAAGTGGGCCAGCATCTCGACGTTGTCCAGCACCTTGCGGCCGATGGCGCTGAGCACCCGACCGCGCTCGGTGGCCGTCATGCGGCCCCACGCGCCCACGTCCAACGCAGCGCGAGCAGCGGCCACAGCAGCGTTGATGTCGGCACCATTGCCACGCCCGATGTGCGTGAGCAGCGTGCCGTCCGACGGGTTGTGCAGCGGCAAAGACTGCCCGCTGTCGGCACTGCGCCATTGACCGTCGATGAGGATCTGCGAAGCGTCAAAAGGAATGGTGTGCATGAGGGTCCTGATCGGGTGCGGCTGGCGATGTGAAGGCGCAAAGTTTCAATAGACTACATCGACTGTGCGCCCATGACCCTCTTCATTCTCAAACGCTTCGCCACTTTCATCGCCACGCTGTTGGCCGCGTCCGCCTTGGTGTTTGCGGTGCTCGACGTGCTGCCGGGCAACGCGGCGGAGCTGATGTTGGGGGAATCGGCCACACCAGAATCTTTGGCGGCGTTGAGTGCCAAGTTGGGGCTGGATCAACCGCCTTTGACGCGCTACTTGGGTTGGTTGAAGGGCTTGGCGCATGGCGACATGGGCACCAGCTTGTCTTACGACACACCCGTGTGGGAGCTGGTGCAGCAGCGCATGGCAGTGACCTTGCCGTTGGCGTTGATGGCGATGGCGCTCACCACAGTTTTGGCCTTGGCCGCTGGCGTGTATGCCGCGTCGCAGCACAACAAACTGGGTGACGTGGGCGTGATGACCGCCAGCCAAATCGGCATCGCCATTCCCAATTTTTGGTTTGCGATTTTGTTGATTCTGGTGTTTGCGGTGAAGCTGCAATGGTTCTCGGCCGGGGGCTTTCCGGGGTGGACGCAGGACGACGGCGACGGCGGGGATGGTGGCGGGGGTGGCGGCATTTGGTTGGGCTTCAAAGCGCTGGTGCTCCCAGCCGTGGCGCTGGCCGTGGTGCAGGCCGCCATCCTTGCGCGCATCACCCGGTCGGCCGTGTTGGACGTGCTGCGCGAAGACTTCGTGCGCACCGCGCGCGCCAAAGGTTTGAGTCCGCGACAGGTGTTGTGGCGGCATGTGCTGCGCAATGCTTTTGTGCCGGTGCTCACCTTGATGGGCCTGCAATTTGCCAACCTGCTGACCGGCACCGTGGTGATCGAAAACGTCTTCAGCCTGCCGGGCCTTGGTCGCTTGGTGTTTCAAGCCATCGCCAATCGCGACCTCATCGTGGTGCGCAATGTGGTGCTGCTGTTGGCGGCAGCGGTGATCGTGATCAACTTTGTGGTGGACGTGTTGTATGCGGCGATTGATCCGCGTTTGCGGGTGGGCGCGGCATGAGTGAGTTGGCGGGAATTTTTTCTGTGCTTGCCAGACGCGAACCGCGTCCCGTTCGCCCTGAGGTATCGAAGGGTTGGCACCGGCCCTTCGATACCTCAGGGCGAACGGGGCAAGGGTTCTGCGCGAACTTCTGGCAGCACATGAACTTCATTCAGCGCGCTCGTCATCATGCGATTGAGATTGCGTTTGCGTTTGTGCGCAGCATGAGTGAGTTGGCAGAAATTTTTTCTGTGATTGCCAGATCGAACCGCA
>JANYJJ010000116.1 GCA_025358485.1 Burkholderiales bacterium
CCCAACGGCGCTTCCTTCAACCCTTCGCAAGAGCCCATCCTTTGGCCTGACGAGGCCCGCAGCGAGCGCTTTCACGCTTGGCTTGATCGCATCGCGCCGCAGCACGGGTTGCAAGTTGAGAGTTTGCGTGCCGCTTCGGCAGACGCCAGCTTTCGGCGCTACTTTCGTGTCGACGCAAAAGGTGCTTCGGCTCAGTCTTTCATCGTCATGGACGCACCGCCGCCGCTTGAAGATGTGCGGCCTTTCGTCAGCGTGGCAGCTCAAATTGCCAACGCCGACTTGCTCGCGCCGCGCGTGCTGGAAAGCGACGTGGAGCACGGCTTCTTGTTGCTCTCTGACCTGGGAGCGCGGCTTTGCTTGGACGTGCTGCAAGGCGCGGTGGCATCGCAGGACACCGCCGTTGCCAACCAGCTGATGCGCGGCGCAGCCAGCACCCTGGTGACGTGGCAACAGCGCATCGCCGCCAGCGTTTTGCCACCGTACAGCGACGCGCTGCTGAACCGCGATTTGTCGCTGTTTCCCGAGTGGTGTGTGGTGCGCGAACTCGGCGTGCAGTGGACTGCTGAGGAGCACGCGGTGTGGCAAGACGCCGCCAAGGCCTTGGTGCAAAGCGCCTTGGCCCAAGCCACCGTGGCCGTGCACCGCGACTACATGCCACGCAACCTCATGCTGACGGCAGACAACGCCATCGGCATCCTTGATTTCCAAGACGCTGTGCGCGGCCCGATCAGCTACGACGTGGCCTCACTGCTGCGCGACGCCTTCATCAGCTGGGACGAAGACCAAGAGATCGACTGGGCGGTGCGCTATTGGCAGCAAGCCAAAAAAGTGGGCCTGCCGGTGGATGCTGACTTCGGCGAGTTTTGGCGTCAAGTCGAGTGGATGGGCTTGCAGCGGCACCTCAAAGTACTGGGCATTTTTTGCCGCTTGAAGCACCGCGACGGCAAGCCCAAATACAGCGCCGACCTGCCACGATTTTTCAACTATGCACACAAAGTGGCGGCACGCTACAACGCGCTGCGGCCGTTGTCGCGCCTGTTGGAGCCGTTGATGGGGGCCGAGCGGCGCGACGTTTTTTATTAAGCTGTGTCAACTCGACTCACAGCGCCCCAGGCGATGGGCAACCCGCTGCGGCCAGCCATGGGTCATGGTCGGTGCCGCCAAACGTGGCCACTAAAAAATCAATGAAAGCCCGCGTGCGCGCAGGCACATATTTGCGGGTGGGCATGGCGGCGTAAATCATTTGCGTGGCGATTCGCCATTCGGGCACGACGCGCTCTAGCGCGTGTTCCATCAAGGCCTCTTCCGCCACGAACGACGGCAGACCCGTGATGCCCAGGCCTGCCAACGCCGACGCATACATCGTGTCGATGTGAATGGTGCTGAGGGCCGACCGCGTGGGCTTCAACGACACCGACTCCACCGCGTCAGCCCGGTCATGGACGTGGCGGTGAAAAACGATGTCGCGCGCAAAGGACGGGATCATCGACTCGTGCTCAGGCAACTCGCTGGGATGCTGCGGCCGACCTCTGCGGTCTAAGTACTCGGGCGCGGCGCAAGCGATGATTTCTGAGCGTGCCAATCGGCGCGCCACAAAGTCGCCATCCAGTGTTTCGCTGGTGACGATCACGATGCTGACGTCGAAGTTCTCGTCCACCGTTTCCACCGGCCCAGGTACCACCAGTTCTATCGACACCAACGGGTACCGCGCTCTGAATTTGGGCAGGTGTTTGGCAATTTGATGCACCGCAAACGCAGGCGGCGAAAGCACCCGCAAGTGGCCGCGTGGCTCTGACGTGGCGGCGGTTGCAAAGGCCTCAGCCTCGTCCACCTCGGTCAAGATTTGGCGTACCCGCTCAAGGTAGGCCCCGCCCGTTTCAGTGAGCGCCAAGCTGCGCGTGGTGCGGTTGATCAGGCGCGTGCCGAGGTGCTCTTCCAGGTCGGCCACCAAGCGCGTGACCACCGCTGGCGACAGGTTCAATTCGCGTGCCGCGCTGGCAAAACTGCCAGCATCAATGACCTTGGTGAAAACCCGCATGGAGGTTAATCTGTCCATATTCAAGCCCCTTATTGTTTCTATTTCAACAATGCGCTATTGAAACACAGGCTATTTATTGATTGATTGCAAGTGAATACAGTCTCCGACATCGATGAGCCAGACGCAAACACGGCGACTCACCGAGGTTGGACAAGACGGCACACAACAGAGGTGCCGCCCTGCCCGGAACGTCACTTCAATCTCAACCACATCAAACCGGAATCATCATGAACTCAACACTTTCTACTTCACGCGTCCTTTCCGCCAGCCTGTTCGCCGCCACCGTTGCAGTCGCGTTGCTCGGCACTGGTGCCGCCATGGCCAGCGAAGCAACTCAATTCGTTGACGCGCCTGGCACCATGACACGTGCTTTAGTGCAAGCCGACTTGGCCCGCGCCCGCGCCAATGGCGAATTGGTCAGCAGCTACGAAGCCGATCAACGCATCAGCCAGCCAACTGCGTCCACGGCGACGGCTGTGGCCCCTCGCGACCGCGCAGAAGTTCGCGCTGAAGCGCGCGCGGCAGCTCGCAACCACAAGCTGAACGAGCTTTACATCGGCGCTTGATCGCGCAGACACAGCGCAAGTTCAGTGTAAAAAACAAGCCGCCTTCGGGCGGCTTTTTTGTGTGCGTGGCGCGCTGAACCACTACGACGGATTTGTAAAGTTCACGTGATACCGAGTCGACCGTCCGCCGCCGGTCGCCACCAGCAAGCCCAGTTCCGCCAGAGCGATCAACTCCCGCGACGCGGTGGCGCGAGAGGTGCTGGTGAGGCTGGCGTATTTTTGGGTGTTCATGCCGCCCACAAACCCAGCGGGCTCGGCATCGAGCAGCACGTTGACGACTTTGCGTTGGCGTGCCGACAGGTCTTTGTCGACGTGTGCATTCCAAAACCGCGCCTTGTTCAGCGACACGTCGATCACGGTCGACGCCTGTTCACAAGCCGCGTGAATTTGCGAGACAAACCACACCACCCAGCGCGTGACATCCAAGCTGCCGTGTTGAGCCTGCTCTAGCTCGGCGTAGTAGGCGGCGCGCTGGTTCAGCAACTGCTGCGAAATGCGTATCAGACGGCTGGCATGGCCCACGCCAATTGCCTTGGCAGCGTCACGCGCCAGCACCAAATCGACCACCACGCGGCCCACGCGACCGTTGCCGTCTTCAAAGGGATGCACGGTTTCAAACCACAGGTGAGCGAGCGCCGCGTGAACCAAGCTTTCTGTGGCTTGTTCGGACTTAAAAATGGCGTTGAACCAGCCCAAAAAGCGCGTCATTTCGTCGAGAACACTGTTGGACGCAGGCGCTTCGTAGTGCACCTTCTCACGGCCCACCACTCCGCTGACCATTTGCACAGGTTCGGCATGCTGGCGGTATTCGCCGACCAAGATCTTGCGCATGCCGGAGTAGCCGGTGGGGAATAGCGCGGCTTGCCAAGCGTGAAGGCGCTCGTGTGTCAAGGGTTCGCCCGAGCGCATCAGGGCGTCGTCCATGATGTCGAGCAGGCCTTCGATGTGACGCGGGGAGTTGAGCGCATGAGTTGCTGATGCGGACAGTCGACGGGCGACGGATGAGCGCACGGCCAGCAAGTCCAAGCGCTCGCCTTCGATGGCAGCAGTGGAGATCGCTTCTTGTGTCCATGCCTCTGAAGTGAGTTGTTCGCGCTGCGAAAAACCAATGGCCGTCAGCTTGCCCTCGACCACGCCTTGCGCGCGGCGAGCCAAGGCAACGGCCTGCGCCACAGACGCGCCGTCGCACCGGAAAGCGGGCCAGTCGGCTTGCTGCCAAATCAGTTGAGGTGATTGCACTGAGGTTTCATTTCAAGACGTGAGTCGATTGTGGCATTTATTCGACTCACAAAATGAATTGAATAAGCAGCGCAATCGACTCAAGCCCGCAGAGGCCAGGGTTTGGAACCGCACCCAAACGACCGCCGCGCCACACCGGCGACAATGTTTTAACCCCCTTTCGACCAACGCCCCGGCGCACGCCATCAGCCTGCGCCGGTTTGCGTTTTTTCCGTTCGAGCAGCACCCAATATGTTCACTTTTTTCGAGACCCGCATCCAGCCTACGCGCTTGCCCACCGGCGCGCCGCCTCCTGGCTTGATCGCGTTTTACTGGCACTTCGTCCGCCAAACGCGCGGCTTGTATGTGGCCATGTTCATCACCGGTTTGGGTGTGGCGTTGATCGACACCGCCATTCCTGTGTTCATCGGCAAACTGGTCACCTTGATGCAAGCCACCGACCGCGCGGCGGCGTTTTCCGAAGCCACACCGGCGCTGCTGTTCATGGCCGCTTTGGTGCTGATCGGCCGCCCGCTGGCGCTGCTGGCCGACGGCTTGGTGCGCAACAACGCAGTGGTGCCGGGCGTGACCAGCTTGATACGCTGGCAAAGCCACTGGCATGTGGTGCGCCAGAGCTGGCCGTTTTTTCAAAACGACTTCGCCGGGCGCATCGCCAACCGCGTCATGCAAACCAGCAGCGCGGTGCGCGAGTGCGTGGTCAGCAGCATCCGCGCGCTTTGGTACATCGCGATTTACGGCATCTCCACTTTGACCTTGATGGCGCTGGCGGACTGGCGTTTGGCCGTGCCCACGGCGCTGTGGTTTGCGGCTTATGTGTTGACGCTGCGCCACTTCGTGCCTTTGATGCGCGACCGGGCCAAAGCCAGCAGCGAATTGCGTTCGATGGTGATGGGCCGCGTGGTCGACAGCTACACCAACATCCTGACCGTGAAGCTGTTTTCACGTGCGCGTGACGAAGACGCTTACGTGCGCACCGTGATCGACGATCACACCGGTGCTGTGGCCCAACACATGCGCGCCACCACCCGCTTCATGGCCAGCTTGTCCATCATCAACGCGCTGCTGTTGGTCAGCACCGCCAGCATCGGCATTTGGCTGTGGGCGCACGGCGAAGTCAGCGCCGGGTTGGTGGCCACAGCCTTGCCCTTGGCCTGGCAGATCACCAGCGTGGCGGGTTGGGTGAGCTGGGAAGTCACCGGCATTTTTGAGAACGTCGGCGTGGTGCAAGACGGCATGGAAACCATCGGCGTGCCGCACGCGTTGACCGATGCGCCGAATGCGCCTGAGTTGACGGTGCCTCGCGGCGAAATCAGGTTCGAGCATCTGACCTTCACCTACGGCCGCAGCGATGGCAAACGCGTGCTCGACGATTTCAACCTGGTCATCCAACCAGGCGAACGCGTGGGCTTGGTGGGCCGCTCGGGCGCGGGCAAATCGACGCTGGTGAATTTGCTGCTGCGCTTTCATGAGGTGGAAGGCGGCAACATTCGCATCGACGGCCAGAACATCCAAAGCGTCACGCAAGAAAGCCTGCGCGCAGCCATCGGCATGGTGACGCAAGACACCTCGCTGCTGCACCGCTCCATTGCCGCCAACATTGCTTACGGCCGACCGGGCGCAACGCAATTAGCAGTTGAAGCGGCAGCACGCAAAGCGCAGGCGCACGACTTCATCACCGAATTGCAAGACTGGAAAGACCGCACCGGCTACGAAGCCCAAGTGGGCGAGCGCGGCGTGAAGCTCAGCGGTGGTCAACGCCAACGCATCGCCATCGCCCGAGTGGTGCTGAAGGACGCGCCCATCTTGGTGTTGGACGAAGCCACATCGGCTTTGGACAGCGAAGTGGAAGTGGCCATCCAAGACCAATTGCTGGGCTTGATGGAAGGCAAAACCGTGATCGCGATTGCCCACCGTTTGTCAACCATTGCGCGCATGGACAGGCTGATCGTGTTGGATCAAGGTCGCATCGTTGAGCAAGGCACGCACGACGAACTGCTGCGCAGACAAGGCCACTACGCCAAGCTGTGGAGCCTTCAGTCGGGCGGGTTCTTGCCACAGGAAGCGCCAAGCGTGGCGGCTTTGCATGACGCACCTGCGGAGGATGCTGAAGCCTCGCAACTCTGCCCAGAAATTCTTGCGGCCCCGCAGGCGGCCTAAGCACCACGTCGTTTATTTAGAACCTCCACCCACCCCCGTTCGGACTGAGGTATCGAAGTCCAGCGCAGGACTTCCTTCGATACCTCAGCACGATCGGGAAATACACCTCAGCCCGAACGGATTTCTTCCCCTTGCTTTCATGCTTCGCATCACCGACCTCAAACTGCCGCTGAATCACCCAGACGCCGCATTGCGCAGCGCCGTGCTCGCGCGCCTGGGCGTGTCCGACAGCGAGCTGCAAGCCTTCACCGTTTTCAAGCGCAGCTTTGACGTGCGCAAGAAAAGCGCAGTGCAACTCATCTACACGCTGGACTGCAAACTGCAAGACGAAGCCAGCGTGTTCACGCGCCTGTCGGGCGACCCGCACATCCGCGCCACACCCGACACCGGCTATCGCTTGGTCGGCCAAGCACCTGCCAACTTTTACTCATCGCAAAAGCCACAACAGCCCCGACCGCTGGTGATTGGCTTCGGCCCTTGCGGCATTTTTGCGGCTTTGGTGTTGGCGCAAATGGGCCTGCGCCCCATCGTGTTGGAGCGCGGCAAAAAAGTGCGTGAGCGCACGAAGGACACCTGGGCGCTGTGGCGCAAAAGTGAACTGAATCCCGAGTCGAATGTGCAGTTTGGTGAAGGCGGCGCGGGCACGTTTTCAGACGGCAAGTTGTGGAGCCAAATCAGCGACCCGCGCCACCTCACGCGCAAGGTGCTGACCGAGTTTGTGAAGGCCGGTGCGCCAGAAGAAATTCTGTTCGTTGCCAAGCCGCACATCGGCACATTCAGGCTGGTGGGTGTGGTCGAAAAAATGCGCGCTGAAATTGAAGCTTTGGGTGGCGAGGTGCGCTTTGGGCAACGCGTGGTTGATTTCGAAATAGCAGCAAATCACATTCGCGGTGTGACGCTGCACACCGGCGAACACATCGCCGCCAACCACGTTGTCATTGCTTTGGGGCACAGCGCCCGCGACACCTTCGCCGTTCTGCATGAGCGCGGCGTTCACATGGAGGCCAAACCGTTTTCCATCGGCTTTCGGATTGAACATCCACAAAGCCTGATCGATGCGGCGCGCTTTGGCCCGAACGCGGGCAACGCGATCTTGGGCGCAGCAGATTACAAGCTGGTGCATCACGCCAGCAACGGCCGGTCGGTCTACAGCTTTTGCATGTGCCCCGGCGGCACGGTGGTGGCCGCCACATCGGAAGTGGGTCGCGTCGTCACCAACGGCATGAGCCAGTATTCGCGCAACGAACGCAATGCCAACGCTGGCATCGTGGTGGGCATCTCGCCGCAAGACTATCGGCAAGACGGCCTGCAGAACCGATCGAAGGACGGCCCCGTGAACCCGCTGGACGGGATGGCATTTCAACGCTTCTGGGAATCGCGTGCCTTCGAGTTGGGCGGCGGCACGTATGAGGCACCGGGGCAGTTGGTGGGCGACTTCATCGCAGGCCGTGTCTCGACAGCGTTGGGTGCGGTGGAGCCTTCCTACAAACCGGGTGTGCACTTGACGAATTTGGGCGAGCGCGGCCACAGCAGCTTGCCCGACTACGCCATCACCGCCATCCGCGAGGCGCTGCCTGCGTTTGAGCGACAAATCAAAGGCTACTCAACTTTCGACGCGGTGTTGACAGGTGTGGAGACGCGCACCTCGTCCCCGTTACGCATCACGCGCGGGCGGGATTTTCAGAGCTTGAATGTGAAGGGGCTGTACCCGGCTGGTGAAGGTGCCGGATATGCGGGCGGGATCATGTCGGCGGGGGTTGACGGGATTGAGGTGGCTGAGGCGCTAGGGCGCGCAATGCTGGGTTGATTCTGCTGGTGTTGCCCCCTCTCCTTGACGGAGAGGGTTGGGGGTGAAGCGGGGCTTTCGAGGCGCATGCGCCGAGCCCGCTGAACGGCATCGGCTTGCAAGCCGATGCGCGGTGCGCAGCTGAGGTGAAAGCTTGCCTGTGAGACCGCAAGTTTTCGAAGCTTTCACCTCCTCCCCTGCCCTCCTCCGTCAAGGAGGAGGGAGACAAGCTCTGACCTGATGCGCGCAGCCACCCCGTACGCCTGCACTTCAAACCGATTGCGCCGGTATCCGCGCCGACACGCCCACACATAACCAGCGACGGTCATGCCTTCAAGAAACTGCTGCACATGCACCAACTCATGCGCCAGAAGCTCGATGCCGTCGGCCGTGTTGGCGTCATACGCCCCCGCCCGAAAGTGAATGCGCGTTCCCAACGTAACGCCGCACATGTCAGGTCGCAACCAGCGTGGGACTTTGCCGTCGACCACGCGGGCATCTGCGAGCAACTCGGCGGAAAAATAGGGTGCATAGCGACCGAGCTCGACGCGCGTGAGGGGTCGCTCCAGCGCAGCGAACGACGATCGCCGAATCACGTTTGCGAAGTGACCGTCATTCGACGCAAGCCGCCATCACCTGCGCCACCGCAGCCGTCAGCTTCTTGCCATAAGGCACGTGCAAAAACTCATTCGGGCCGTGCGCATTGCTCTTGGGGCCCAGCACGCCACACACCATCATTTGCGCCGCCGGAAAGCTGGTTTGCAGCAAGCTCATCAATGGGATGGTGCCCCCCTGGCCTATGTAGCCGCAGGGCGCGCCGTAGTGCGCTTGCGAAGCTTTGTTGAGCGCCGTCTCCAACCACGGTGCCAAGCTGGGCGCGTTCCATCCGGTGGCACCTACTGCACCCACGCGGCCGTCGGCGTTGAAGGTGACTTTGGCGTTGTAGGGCGCGTTGTCTTCCAACAAATTTTTGAGCTGCGCTGCCGCCACGTTGCCGTCTATCAGCGGCGGCAAACGCAGGCTCAGCTTGAACGCGGTGTAAGGTCGCAGCACATTGCCCGCGTTTTTCATTTCAGGAAATCCGTCGGCCCCGGTGACGCTGAGCGTGGGCTTCCAGGTGCGATTCAACAAGGCTTGCAAGGGGTCGTCGGTGGTGGGCAGGGTGGGGCCGCCATCGGCACCGCAAGCCCAAGGGAAACGCTTCCACACTTCATCGCCCAAAATCTTGGCGGTGGCGCGCGACTGTTCAATGCGGTCGGCCGGAATGTCGCAGTGAAAAGCTTCGGGCAGCAAGCGGCCGGTTTTGGAATCTTCCAGCCGGTCCAGCACGTGGCGCAGGATGCGAAAGCTCGACGGCACCAAGCCGCTGCTGTCGCCCGAATGCACGCCTTCGGTCAAGATTTCCACCTTCAAAGTGCCGCTGACCATGCCGCGCAAACTGGTGGTGAGCCACAGTTGGTCATAGTTGCCAGCACCGCTGTCCAAGCACACCACCAGGCTCACGCGGCCCATGCGTTTTTTCAGCACGTCGATGTAGGCCGGCAAATCAAACGAGCCGCTTTCTTCACACGCTTCAATGATGCCGATGCAGCGCGGGCGCGGTATGCCTTGCGCATCGAGCGCCATGATGGCGGTGAGCGATGCGTACACCGCATAGCCGTCGTCGGCACCGCCGCGACCGTAGAGCAAACCGTTTTCGTACTTGGGGGTCCACGGCCCCAGGTCTTTGCGCCAGCCAGTGAACTCGGGCTGCTTGTCCAAGTGGCCGTACATGCAAATCGTGGGCGCATCAATCTCGTTGCCGCCTGCTGCCGTGGCGGGCACTTCAAAAAAGATGATGGGCGTTCGGCCCGCAATGCGCACCACTTCCAACTTCAAACCCGCGACCTTTTTGCTCTCGACCCAAGCGGCCGCTTCAGTGATGACTTGCTCCAAGTGGCCGTTGGCTTGCCAGTCGGCATCGAACATCGGGCTCTTCGCCGGAATGGCGATGTAGCGCGTCATGGCGGGCACGATTTCGTCGTCCCACACGGCGTCGGTGAATGCGGCCAAAGCGGTGGCGTTGAGCGGTGCGTTCATGAGGAAGCTCCTTCAAAATTTGGATGCCGTTGACCTGAGATCGATCTGACGGCGCGAGTGTTTGAGCTTACGCGGTCAACGCCAGGCTGGCGGCGACACGTGCCTTGCCCGACCCCTGCGGAGCAGCCGTGTGCTGCACCGTCATCAACACCAAGCGCTTCAAGCCGTCCCATGCATCGACAGGCCAGTCGGGGTGGCGCAAGCCTTTAACCAAGCCGTCACAGACCTGTGCGGCTTGCAGCAAAGCGGCCACGGCGTTGTCGGTAAACAGCGGCACGGCACGTTCCATCAGCCGTTCTTTCGCGCCCCACACGCGTGCTTCGCGCAGCGCCATGGGCAGCGGTCGGCCGGCGCTGAGCGCATCGCGCACGCGCTTGAGTGCGCGGATGTCTTCGCTCAAAGTCCAGTGCACCAACACCGCTGCTTCGCCTTCGGCTTGCAAGCCGTCGAGCATGCGCAGCGCACGTTCCACCTGCCCCGCCAGCACCGCTTCGCCAAGTTTGAACACGTCGTAGCGCGCCACGTTGAGGACGGCCGATTCGATTTGCTCAAAGCTCAATTCGCCTGCCGCAAACAGCAGCCCGAGCTTTTGAATTTCTTGATGTGCGGCCAGCAGATTGCCTTCAACACGATCAGCAAAAAACGCCAGCGTGCGTTGGCCTGCTTCGCCGCCTTGGACGCGCTGACCTTGCGCGGCCATGCGCTGCGCGATCCACTGCGGCAGCAATTTGCGGTCGATGGGGTCGAACTTCAGCGTCATGCCCGCACCGTCGAGCGCGGTGAACCAGCCGCTTTTTTGCTGCGTGCCGTCAAGCCGCGGCAAGGTCACCAAGGTCACCGTGTCACTGATGTTCGAACCGCAGTTCAACGCGCAGTAGCGCTGCAAAGCGTCCGACCCTTCTTTGCCTGGCTTGCCCGAGGGAATGCGAATCTCGATGATCTGTTTGTCGGCAAACAAGCTCATGGCCTGCGACGCACCGAGCAAGCCGCTCCAGTTGTAGTGCGCGCCGCTGACGGTGTGCACCTGGCGTTCGGTGTGACCGGCAGCGCGCGCGGCGGCGCGGATCGCATCGGCGGCTTCCTGCACCAGCAGCGGCTCGTCACCCCACAGCGTGTAAAGGGGTCGTAGGCCTTTTTGCAGGTGCGCGGCAAGTTGGTCGGGGCGCAGTTGCATGACAAAACTTAGATGGACTGCACAGACGCCAACCGACGCATCACTTGCGCGACGATGTCGCTTTGCATCGAGCGGTAGAGCTGTGCTTCTTCTTGCTCTTTGGCCAAGGCAGCGCTTTCTACAAAACTCATGTCACGCTTGAGTGAAATTTCGGTCGGTGCGATCAGCTCTTTGCCCGCGACGGTGCGCAACCTGAAATTCAGAACCGAGCGCAATTGCAATTCACGCACTTGGCCTGCGGCGGTGCTGGCGACCACGCTTTTTTCACGGGCGTCGCTTAACGCCTCCAACACCACTTGGGCTTGCGCAGCGCTTTCAACCACCAGCGTGGTTTGGCTGGCGTTGATGCTGCTGACCAGCGCTTCGGCCAAAGGCGAGCGCGCTTTGAAACCAACCAGTTGCACCGTGCGAAAACGCAGCTCGGGCGCGCGCTTCAGCTCGAAGCCACAGCCCGCGTTCAGCATCAAGATCGGGGCAGCCAAGAGCGGGGCAACCCACAACGCGCGACGGCGGGTGCGATCCATCACACCACCACATTCACCAAGCGGCCCTTGACCACAATCACCCGCTTCACCAGCGCGCCGTTGGCGAACTTGATGAAGTCGGGGTTGGCCAACGCAGCCGCTTCGATGGTGGCTTGGTCAGCACCCGCAGGCACGGTGATGGCACCGCGCAGTTTGCCGTTGACTTGCAGCACCAACTCGATCTCGTCTTGCTGCAGTGCAGTTGCATCGACCGCAGGCCAAGCTGCGTCCAACAAATCGCCGTGCGCCTTGGCGTAGCCCAAGTCGCGCCACAACACCCACGTGGTGTGCGGGCAGGCCGGATACAGCGCGCGCAGCAAGATGCCAAAGCTCTCACGCAACACCGCAGGTGCCTGGGACTTAAAGCCTTCCAAGGCATTCAACAATTTCATCGCACCCGACGCCACGGTGTTGTATTGCATGCGCTCGTAGTCGTAGCTGATTTGGCGCAGCACGGTGTGCACTTCCAAACGCAGTGCCTTGGCTTGCGCATCCAGCTCAGTGCCTGAATTTGCGGGCGCTTTCAAAGCTTCGACATGCTTCGCCGCAAAGGCCCACACGCGGCGCAAGAAGCGGTTGGCGCCTTCGACCCCAGCGTCGTTCCACTCCAGCGTTTGCTCGGGCGGCGACGCAAACATCACAAACAAGCGCGCGGTGTCGGCACCAAATTTGTCGATCAAGGCTTGCGGATCAACACCGTTGTTTTTGCTTTTGCTCATGGTGCCCACGCCTTCGTAGGCCACCACCGAGCCGTCGGATTTCAGCGTGGCACCACTGACCTTGCCTGCCGCGTCAACCGTGTCGGTCACATCTGCGGGCCAAAAATATTCGACGCCACCTTGCGTGGTTTTGCGCGAGTAAATGTGGTTCAGCACCATGCCCTGCGTGAGCAACTGCGTGAAGGGCTCATCGACTTTCACCAGCTTCAAGTCGCGCATGACCTTGGTCCAAAAGCGCGCGTACAGCAAGTGAAGAATGGCGTGCTCGATGCCGCCGATGTACTGGTCCATCGGCATCCAGTAGTCGGCACCTGCACCGACCATGGCCGATGCGTTCTTCGGGTCGCAGTAGCGCATGAAGTACCACGAGCTGTCCACAAAGGTGTCCATGGTGTCGGTTTCGCGCCGCGAAGCTTTGCCGCAAATGGGGCAAGGCGCATTCACAAACTCGGCGTGTGAGGCCAGCGGGTTGCCTGAACCGTCAGGAATCAAATGCTCGGGCAACACCACCGGCAAGTCTTTTTCAGGCACCGGCACCGCGCCGTGTTCAGCGCAGTGAATGATGGGAATGGGCGTGCCCCAGTAACGCTGGCGGCTGATGCCCCAGTCGCGCAAACGCCAGGTGGTTTTGCGTTCACCCAAGCCCTTTTGCTCCAAAGCCTGGGCCACCGCCGCCACCGCCGCTTTGAAACTCAAGCCGCTGAACAGGTCAGAGTTGATGGTCACACCGCGCTGCTTGTCGCCGTACCAATCTTGCCAATGGTCGTAGCTGAAGTGCGGCGCGCCGTCCACCTGCACGACTTGCAGCATGTCAATGCCGTATTTTTTGGCGAAGGTAAAGTCGCGCTCGTCGTGGGCAGGCACGCCCATCACCGCGCCGTCGCCGTAGCTCATGAGCACGTAGTTGCCAACCCACACTTCAACGTCTTTGTGCGTGAGCGGGTGGCTGACGATGAGGCCAGTGCGCACGCCTTTTTTCTCTTGCGTGGCCAGTTCGGCCTCGGTGGTGCCACCGGCTTTGCATTCTTCGATGAAGGCCGCCACGGCTGGGTTGCTGCGCGCTGCGTGCACCGCCAAAGGGTGCTCAGGCGCCACCGCACAAAACGTCACGCCCATGATGGTGTCCACGCGCGTGGTGAACACATACAACTTGCCGTCTTGGATGCGCTTGCCGTCCGCGCCCGCTGAGTCGTCGGCGATGGTGTGCGTGAATGCAAAGCGCACGCCTTCACTTTTGCCGATCCAGTTTTCTTGCATCAACTTCACGCGCTCGGGCCAACCGGCCAAGTGGTGTTGCACGTGGTCGAGCAGCTCGGGCGCGTACTTCGTGATGTTGAGGTAGTAGCCCGGAATTTCGCGCCGCTCAATCAACGCGCCGCTGCGCCAGCCGTGGCCGTCAATCACTTGCTCATTGGCCAACACCGTCATGTCCACCGGGTCCCAGTTGACGACTTGCGTGCGGCGCTCGGCGATGCCCGCGTCGAGCATTTTCAAAAACAGCCACTGGTTCCAACGGTAATAGTCCGGCGAGCAGGTGGTGACTTCGCGGCTCCAGTCGATGGCCAAGCCCATGGCCTGCATCTGCCCCTTCATGTGGGCGATGTTGTCGTAGGTCCATTTGGCAGGCGGCACCTTGTTTTTCATGGCCGCGTTTTCGGCCGGCAAACCAAACGCATCCCAGCCCATGGGCATCAGCACGTTCATGCCCTTCATGCGCAACTGGCGCGCCAGCATGTCGTTGATGGTGTAGTTGCGCACATGGCCCATGTGCAGCTTGCCGCTGGGGTAAGGCAGCATGGAACAAGCATAGAACTTGGGGCGGCTGCGGTCTTCGGTGACGCGGTAGGCATCGGCCGCGTTCCACGCGGTTTGCGCGGCGCGCTCGATGTCGTTGGGTTTGAAGTCTGGGTTCATGGGGTGGGCCTGCGGCACGGTCATGCAACGCAGTGCGTCGCAAAAAAATCTTCATTGATTATAGGAAGCAGCCTCACATTTCACCCCCTTTTGAGGGCGCGCTTCAGAGGGCTGCACAAACCCGCTTTGGCCTCGCATGATGCAAGCCGGTTCAACGATTTGGAGACGGCTCATGAAATTGCTGCGGCGAAGTTTTTTAATGTTGGGCGGCGCGTGCGTTCTGACGCCGAGTGCGGCTTTCGCTGCGAAAGCCGCGGCAGTGCCCGTTTTGCTGGCGGGCACCTACAGCGACGACATCGACCCGAGCTTGTATTTGGTCAGCGAAAAGTACGACGGCGTGCGCGCGTTGTGGGACGGCAAGCAACTTCGGTTTCGCAGCAACCGTGTCATTGCGGCACCCGCATGGTTCACCGCACGATTGCCGTCAACGCCGCTAGACGGCGAGCTGTGGCTGGGGCGCGGGCGCTTCGACGAGTTGTCAGGCATCGTTCGCAGCAGCTTGCCGGTCGACGACGATTGGAAGCGAGTCAACTACGTGGTGTTCGAGCTTCCGACTGGCACTGGCAGCTTCGCAGACCGAGCCGTGCAGTTGCGCGCTTTGGTGCAGCGCACTGCGTGGCCACAGCTGCAAGCGGTGGCGCAAGAAGCAGTCGCCAGCCGAGCCGATTTGCAGCGCCGTTTGAACCAAGTGATGGCGCGCGGCGGTGAAGGTTTGGTGCTGCATTTGGCGTCCAGCGCTGTCACATCAGGCCGCAGCGAGGTGCTGCTGAAAATGAAACCGCATCAAGACGCCGAGGCCACGGTGATCGGTCACCGCGCGGGTCAAGGCAAATACGCCGGTCAGGTCGGCGCGTTGCAAGTGCAAACACCGCAAGGTCAGCGCTTTTATTTGGGCAGTGGTTTGAGCGACGACGACAGACGCAATCCGCCTGCGCTGGGCAGCGTGGTCACTTACCGCTACCGCGAACTCACGCCGCAGGGACTGCCGCGATTTGCAACGTTTTTAAGGGTGCATCACGGGGTTTGAGTTCACGGTTTGGTGGGTGTTGCTGGTGCACCCGCCGCAGGGGCTTCCGCCACGAACCCAATGCGGCTCAAGCCCGCTTTTTGCACCATGCCAATCAACTCGGCCACACGCCCGTAAGGCACGGTTTTGTCGGCACGCAGTTGCACTTCGGTTTGCGGATTTTTGCGCGCCACCACCACCACACGGGCCGCAAACTCGACCGCGTTCAAAGCTTCTTCACCGATGTAGAACTGACCTGTCGGTGTGATGGCCACGCTGATGAACTGCGGCGCGTCGCTGGGCTGGGCAGCGTCGGTTTTTGGCAGATCGAGCTTGAGGCTGCTGGTCATCAGCGGCGCGGTGATCATGAAAATCACCAGCAGCACCAACATCACGTCAATCAGCGGCGTCATGTTGATTTCGCTCATCGGCGCGGGCTGATGGGTGCGTTCCAGGCGACCGAAGGCCATGGGGGTCAGCCTTGACTTGCGGTTGCGGGTGCGGGTGCGGTTGCCCCTGCGGCTGCGGCGGCGATTGCGGTGCTTGTGGGTTGGTCGGTCACCATCTCGCGCAGGTCGTGCGCGAAGCCTTCCAGCTCGGCCTCGCAGGCACCCACCATCTTGCCAAAAATGTTGTACGCCAACACGGCTGGAATGGCCACCGCCAAGCCCGCTGCTGTCATCACCAAAGCCTCGCCCACCGGCCCGGCCACGCGCTCAATGCTCATGCTGCCTGCGCTTGAGATGCCAACCAGCGCGTGATAGATGCCCCACACCGTGCCGAACAAACCAATGAACGGCGAGGTGCTGCCGATGGAAGCGAGCAGCACTTGGCCAAACTGCAACTGCGCCAGCACCGCGTGCAGCGCGTCGCGCAAACGGCGTGTGAGTTGCGATTGAACGTGGCCGTGCGCTTCCAAAGTTTTGGCCACGGGCTGCGCGGTGGCTGCCGCCAGCAGCGGTGCCAGCACGCGCTCGCGGTCGAAATGGGCCACCTGCTCACGGCCCGCCGCCACATTGGGCGCCGCCCAAAACGCGGGCACGGCACGGGCAATGTCACCTCTGACTCGGCGCAGCAACCAACCCTTCCAAAGGATCAACACCCAGGCGCTGATCGACATCAACAACAACAGCACCGCCACGGCGCGGATGATGCCGTCGGCCTGTGCCCAGAAGTTTGCAAAACCGCCCACTGAAACACCCCCAAGCGCGCCCATAGCCAAAACCTCAATTCAAACCAAGCACGTCGTTCATGTCGAACAAACCGTTTGACCTCGATGCCAAAAATCGCGCCGCGCGCAAGCTGCCTTGCGCGTAGGTGGTGCGGCTGGAGCTTTTGTGTGAAATCTCGATGCGCTCGCCTGTGCCTGCAAACAGCACGGTGTGGTCGCCGACGATGTCGCCGCCGCGGATGGTGGCAAAACCGATGCTCGACGGGTCGCGCTCACCAGTCACCCCTTCGCGTGCCATGACGGCGCAGTCTTTCAAATCGCGACCCAAAGCCTTGGCCACCACGCGGCCCATTTCCAGCGCAGTGCCGCTGGGCGCATCCACTTTGTGGCGGTGGTGGGCTTCGATGATTTCAATGTCGTAGCCGGTGTTGAGCGCACGCGCCGCCATGTCCAAAAGCTTCATCACCACGTTGACACCGACGCTCATGTTGGGGGCCAGCATCACGGCGATGTGTAGTGCGTGCTCGCTGATTTGCGCCTTTTGCGCGTCAGAAAAACCTGTGGTGCCGATCACGGCCTTCACCCCCAGTTCGCGGCACAACGCCAAATGCGCCATCGTCCCCTCGGGGCGGGTGAAGTCAATCAGCACGTCGGCGCTGCTCAGCGCCGCGCGCATGTTTGAGGTGATGAGCACGCCGCTGTTTTTTCCCAAAAAGGCGCAGGCGTCTTGCCCGATGGCGGCAGACGTATCGATGTCGAGCGCAGCGCCCAACTGCAAATCGTCAGACGCCAACACCGCTTCAATCAACATGCGGCCCATGCGGCCAGACGCGCCTGCCACGGCGATCTTCAACCGCGCTTCATTCAACACCAGCATGGTCAGCGCGGCTCCAACGGCGGGTAACTGCGCGGTGTGACTGGCGCGGCGGCTTGCGTTTCAGGCGGCTTCACCGGCGCGGGCAAGGCTTTGAGCTGCGCCTCAGTCAAAGCCAAAGGCGCGGCGTTGCGCGCGGTTTTGAAGGTGTCGATGGAGGCCACAAATTCGCGCTCGGCGGGCAAGTCGCCGCCGCCGTCCACACTTTTGAGTTTGTCGCCGTCAAACAGCGCCACCACGCGGCGTGCTTGCGGCTCGGCACCTTGGCGGCGGATGGTGAAAACGTAGTCCCAACGGTCGGCGTGAAACACGTCAGTGAGCAAAGGCGAGCCCAAAATGTCGCGCACTTGCTGGCGAGCCATGCCGGGTTTCACCGCGTCGATTTGTTCTTTGGTGACCACATTGCCTTGCACTACTTCAACGCGGTAAGGTGTGATCACACCCAAAAAATTGTCTGAGCTTTGAAGTGACGCGCAGCCTGTCAGCGCGAATATCGAGATCAGCGGAATTGCAAAAAAAGTCGGTCGCATGGTGTGCCCAAATGTCCACGTTGGGTTGGGGCTGCGGGTGCCTTCAACCTCGATATGATGGATCGATTCTAGCGGGCGGGTCAGTCAAGGCACCACCCCGCCAGCACCCTGTCAGCACCCCGTCACCCCCGCGCCGCCGCTCGTCGCCACTCGATAAGTCACCGCCATGAACCAAGCCGACGAACTCAAAAGCAGTGGCCTCAAAGCCACCTTGCCGCGCATCAAAATTTTGGAAGTTTTCCAAAATACGCGGCTGCGGCACATGACCGCGGAAGACGTCTACAAAGTGCTGCTGACCGACGGCGCTGATGTTGGCTTGGCCACGGTCTACCGCGTGCTGATGCAGTTTGAGCAAGCGGGCATCTTGTCGCGCAACCATTTTGAGACTGGCAAGTCGGTGTTTGAGCTGAACGAAGGCCAGCACCACGACCACTTGGTGTGCATGGACTGCGGCCGTGTGGAAGAGTTTTTTGACGCCGAAATTGAAAAGCGCCAAAAAGCCGTGGCGCACGCGCGCGGCTTTGAGTTGCAAGAACACGCGCTGTCACTTTATGGCGCTTGCACCAAGAAAAACTGCGAGCACAAAACCGCTGCTCGCTGAAGTTTTTTCAGCTCCAGCGATCTTCAAAAACGTCCAGCGACTCTCAAAAACGTTCAGCGACTCTCAGAAACGTTTAGCGACCCTCAAAAACGTTCAGCGACTCTCGTCGCGCAGCATCGCTTTCTGGTGCCGTTCCACAAATTCCTTGTAGGTGTCGATGCCGCGCAATTGCAATATCGTGTTGCGCACGGCGGCCTCCACCAGCACGGCCAGATTGCGGCCGGCGTCCACCGCAATCACCACTTTGCGCACGGGCGTGTCCAAAATGTTGTCGTACAGCGGCTCGTAAGGAAGGCGCTCAAACTCGCGCTCCATGGTTTCTTTGCGCACCAAATGCACGATGAGTTTCAAGCGCATTTTTCGGCGCACCGCCGTCTCGCCGAAGATGGCCTTAATGTCGAGCAGGCCGATGCCGCGCACTTCCAGCAGGTTCATCAGCAACTCGGGGCAGCGGCCTTCGAGCGCGGTTTGCGAAACCCGATAAACATCCACCGCGTCGTCAGCCACCAAGCCGTGGCCGCGTGAAATCAACTCCAAACCCAGCTCGCTTTTGCCCAGGCCCGACTCGCCCGTGATGAGCACGCCCAAGCCCAAAATGTCCATGAACACACCGTGGCGCGTGGTGCGTTCGGCAAATAAATTGCCCAAATAGCCGCGCACCACGTCGATCACGTGACCAGCCGATTCTTGAGTCACAAACAGCGGTATGTCGGCGCGGTCGCACATGGCCACCAAGCGGTCGGGTGGCGCTTGCGCATCGGCCACGATGACCATCGGCGGCTCCAAGGTGACGATGCGTTGGATGCGCCTTTCTTGGTCTTCGGGGCTGGTGTCTTCCAGATACGCCACTTCGCGCCGCCCGACAATTTGCACGCGGTAAGGGTGGATGTAATTCAGGTAGCCGACCAAGTCGGCCGACGAGCGCGCGTTTTGCACGGCGGCTTCGTCAAAGCGCCGCTCAGGGTGGGCGTGACCTGCTATCCATTCCCAACGCAGCGTGGCGCGAAATTCCTCAAACAGCGCTTCGGCGCTGACGACGGTGGGCTTCACTGCACCACCCTCATGCCACGGACTTCAGCGGTTCCCAGTTGGCGATCAATTCATGCACCTTGGCCGCGTCGCCCTCGACTTTCAGGCGCTCGCGCAATTCGCGGTCTGACAACATTTCTGCGATCTCAGACAAAATTTCCAAATGGCGCTGCGTGGCCGCTTCGGGCACAAGCAGAAAAATCAGTAGGCTGACGGGTTCTTCGTCGGGCGCGTCAAACGGAATAGGTTGCTGCACCCGCACCACGGCGGCCAGGGGATTTTTCAGGCCCTTGATGCGGCCGTGTGGAATGGCCACGCCGTGACCCAAACCGGTCGAGCCCAACCGCTCGCGCGCAAACAGGTTGTCGGTGACGGTGGCGCGCGCAATCGCGTGCTGGTTCTCAAACACCAGCCCAGCTTGCTCAAAAGCACGCTTTTTGCTGGTGGCGTCCACATCAACCAGCACATTGCTGGTGGGCAGGATGGCGGCGAGACGGTTCATGGCGCTTTCCAAACGGCGGCCCTCGCAGCGCACGCGGGTTTGCGCTGCAGCACAGGCCTGGGGGGCGAATTATAGGAAGCCAGTGAGCGCACAGTAGAGCAGTCTCCCTCGCTGGCTGGGGTAGGCAAGTCACGATGACAAAGCATTGTGCACAGCATGCTGCATTGCAGCAATCTCACAAAATTCCCACGCCTTGCATGTGTTGCTCAATCAACAAAAGGCAGCAAGCGGCCCGTGGGCCGCTTGCTGGTCTTGCTTGCTGCGCCGTGACGGTCAAACCGCGGCGTCAAGCCAAAGTCGCGTCCAAGCGCTTGGCGGCCACGTGGTGGTGGTTTTGCAGTTTGTCTTTGTGACGGCAAACTTGGCGATCCAATTTGTCCATCAGGTTGTCAATCGCGGCGTACATGTCTTCGTGGGACGTTTCGACAAAAATGTCTTTGCCTTTCGCGTGCAGGGTGACTTCGGCTTTTTGGCGGCGCTCCTTTTCTTTCAGCTTCTCAAAAGACAACAACACGGTGACGTCTACCACTTGGTCAAAGTGCCGTGTCACGCGGTCTAGTTTAGTGAGCACATACTCACGCATAGACGTTGTGATTTCGAGATGATGTCCGCTGATTGTCAGGTTCATAAGCATCCTTTTTCGGGGAAAAGAAGAGGTACAACAAGCCGGGTAAAGCTGGGGGTTGAGAGCCGACTCGTCGAGCTCAGTTTGCGCCGGTTACAAGCCGCTGACAAGTGGAAAACACCAACTGACACGAAACCAAATCGCTGCGCCGCGACGACTAAGTCACGCCAGCGCCTGACCCGCGGAACGTGCGCTCAGCAAAGCCAACGTCTCAACCCAACCGAGGCATCATCAAGGCTGGTCACCTTGATGCTTCCAACCCAAGATTTCACTCAAGCCATGACGAACGCCCTGCAAACTCGCCGCCAATTTGCACAGTGGACAACCGGCGCTGTCGTGGGCGTGGGCGTCGGCATGAACGTGGGCGGTGTCGCCGTGCAGGCTCAAGCGCTGCCACCCTTGATCGTGTTCGCCGCCGCCAGCCTGACCGAGGTTTTGCAGGCTCTGGCCGCTCGCTTGCCCGACGGCAACAACATTCGCTTTTCATTTGCGTCCAGTTCGACATTGGCCAAACAAATCGAGCAAGGTGCGCCGGCCCACCTTTTCATCAGCGCAGACGACGCATGGATGGATCACTTGGTGGATCGCAAAGCCGTTGACCCAAGCACCCGAGTGAACTTGGCGGACAACCGTTTGGTCGTGGTGCGACAGGGCGCGCCTGCCGCGCAGCCGTTTGTTCCACCAGAAACCCTTGCCGCTTTGCGCGAAGCGCTGAGCCCGCAGCGACCGGTCACTGCATCCAACGAAAAAACCGCACTGACGCGCATCGCCACGGGCGACCCCGCGCACGTGCCCGTGGGTCGCTACGCCCAAGCGGCACTCAAAAATTTGGATCTCTGGAGTGACGTGGGGCCACGCTTGGTCAGAACCGACAACGTGCGCTCGGCGTTGAGCTTTGTTGAACGCGGCGAAGTCGCGGCGGGCATTGTTTACGCCACCGACGCCGTTGCCAGCACCCAGGTGAAGGTGGTTGCGCGCTTTCCGCTCGGCAGCCACCCGGCCATTAATTACCCGGCAGCGATGGTGAGTGCGTTCAATTCGGCTTCAGCGTCCACCACCGCATCAGCCACCGCATTAGCCACCGCATCAGCAACAAGCGCCAAAGCCAAAGCTTTTTTGATGGCCATCACCAGTGCCGCGTCGCAGCCTGTGTGGCGCGCTGCGGGCTTCATCGCAGCCACCTGAGGCTAGGCGCGGTGCAATAATTCAGCATTGCGTTTTTCGGAGTTCAGTTTGGACGTCCCCTCTCCTCGGTGACCGTCCGCTCCAAGCCAGCAGCGCGCTGATTCAGCGCCGTTTTGCGGGCATGGGGTAGGCGGTCACGAGACCCCTTTCCTCATAGCCTGCACTTGATACCCAAGAGCCACCGCGCCTTGGCGTTGACAAGATGCTTGGAGTTTTCATGCTGAACGTCTTCACGCTGGCCAACGGCCGCTTGTTTCAAGAAGAGATCGCAAGCCTCGATGCGCTGACCCACGTCAAACCGGTCTGGGTCGACCTTGACGCACCCACCGCAGAAGAAAAAGGCTGGATCGCACAGCACTTCGGCGTGACCATTCCCGACGATGCCGTGGACGACGATTTGGAAGAGTCGGCGCGCTTCTACGAAGAAGACAACGGCGAACTGCACATCCGCTCTGACTTCTTGATCGACGACGACGAAACCCCGCGCAACGTGCGCGTCGCTTTCATTTTGTTCAACGGCGTGCTGTTTTCCGTGCACGGCGAAGAGCTGCCCGTGTTCCGCTTGCTGCGCTTGCGCGCGCGGCGCATTCCGGCCTTGATTGAAGACGCCAAAGACGTGCTGCTGAAGCTGTATGACGCCGACGCCGAGTACAGCGCAGACGCGCTGGAAGGCATCTACGACGCCTTGGAAAAAGTCAGCCAGCGTGTGCTCAAACAAGAAGTCAACGACGAGATGGCGGCCGAGGCGCTGTCGGCCATCGCCAAAGAAGAAGACTTGAACGGCCGCATTCGCCGCAACGTCATGGACACCCGCCGCGCCGTGAGCTTCATGATGCGCAGCCGCATGCTGAACGCCGAACAGTTCGAAGAAGCGCGACAAATTTTGCGCGACATCGATTCGCTCGACAGCCACAGCACTTTCTTGTTCGACAAGATCAACTTCTTGATGAATGCCACCGTCGGTTTCATCAACATCAAC
>JANYJJ010000152.1 GCA_025358485.1 Burkholderiales bacterium
AACAACGAAGCCAAGCCCTACGACAGCATCAACGTCACGCCGATGCTGGACTTGGCTTATGTGCTGTTGGTGGTGTTCATTTTGATGACCACCGCCTCGGTGCAGGGTTTGAGCGTGACGCTGCCCAAGCCGTCGAACACGCCCAGTACCGAGAAGCACGATTTGAAGATCGTGCAAGTCACACCCGAAGGAAGCATCTTGCTGAACGGCGTTGGCGTGACCATGGCCGAGTTGGAGGCGCAACTGAACAGCGCCAAAGCAGCCGACCCCAAAATGTCAGTGGCCATCAAAGGCGATGCGCGCGCCAAATACGCCGGGGTGGTGGGCGTGATTGACCTGTGCAACAAGCTGCAGGTCAACATGGGTTTGGTCACTTCGCGCATAGGCACCTGAAGCGATGTCAGCGCTTGCCGAAGACTCGCTGCAAACCACGTCGGCCAAGACGTGGGTGATGCGCATCGTCATCGGCGTGGTGGTGATTGCGCTGATCGCGGGCTTGACGCTGATGCTGAAAAAAATGCTCAGCAGCCCCACCGCTGCCAAGCGCCAAGTGGCGAAGATTTCCATCTTGCCCGACACGCCTCCGCCCCCGCCGCCGCCGCCCAAAGAAGAGAAAAAACCTGAGCCCGTGAAGGAGCAGGTCAAACAAGAAGTGCGTGAGCAGCCTGTGAAGCAAGACGCGCCCAAACTGGCTGAAGCACCGATCAAGATGGACGGCCCGGCGGGCGACGGCCCGAGCGCCTTTGCGGCCGGCAACGTGACCAGCGAATACAAGGGCGGCGCGCCGGTGGTGGGCTCGGCCAGCACCGGGAGCATCAGCGCAGCGGTTGACCGAACGCAAGAGCGCTTTTATGCCAACTCGGCCAAGCAGATGTTGCAAGCCGAAATTGAAAAAAACCTGCGTCCTGACGCGGGTGAATTGACCGCCACGTTCTCGGTGTGGGTCGAGTCCGACGGCAGCATTCGCCGCTTTGAATTGGTGCCCACCGGCGACGCCACGCGCGACGCAGACTTGCGCGCTGCGTTCGACACCACCTCACGCCGCTTGCGTTTGCCCACGCACAACGGCCTGCCCCAACCGATGCGATTCAAGCTCAGCATGCGCCCCGCTTGACGGCGCACTGCGGACTAAAAACTTCAACTCAAGCCGGCCATCAGCCATCAGCCATTAGCCATTCGCTATTTGCAATCAGCCAAACCCTCAGTGAGCTCTTCATGAACCTATCAACACACACCACGATTCACCGGCAAGATTTTGTCGACGGCTTGGATGATTCGCACCGCCAAAATCCCGTGCGGACTGAGGCATCGAAGTCCTGCGCGAACCCTTTTACACCTCAGAGCGAACGGGTTGTTTTTGTTCGCAAGCCACTGGCAATGACAACAGCCTCTAGCGCACCGTCGCTTTCCCGCCTCAGCCTGGCCTTGGTGGCCTGCATGGCGTTGGGCTCAGTGCACACCGCCGCGCAGGCCGATGAAAAGGCCGAGCTGGAGCAACTGCGCAACACCACCATGGCCTTGATACAGGCGCTGGTGGATCAGGGTTTGTTGAACGCCGACAAAGCGGCAGCGTTGATCCGCCAAGCGTCTGCGCCTCGCTCTGGGGCTGCCGCCAACGCAGCCACAGCAGTGCCACCTGCCGCCAGTTGGGGCACACCGCTTGTGTCAGGGACAGGCGCTGCCACCGGGACTGTGCGTGTGCCTTACATCCCCGAGTCTTTGAAAGCGCAAATTAAAGAAGACATCAAGTCGGAAGTGTTGGCCACGGCGCGCGATGAAGGCTGGGCAGATGCCCGCAAGATCCCCACCTGGCTGCGCACCTTCAACTTCGAGGGCGATGTGCGCGTGCGCACCGAGGCGGCTTTGTTCGGCAAGGGCAATGCGCCTGCGTCGCTGTACCGCTCGCAACTCGAATCTCCCGCGTGGTCGCCCGACATCACCAACACCGAGACCAACCGCAACCGCATGACATTGCGCGCGCGTTTTGGTTTTGACGCCAAGGTCTCTGACGACATGACGGCCGAGATGCGTTTGAGCACCGGCTCCAGCCCGACCAGCGCATCGCAAACTTTGGGCAGCTCGCCGGGTTTTTTCAACCGCTACTCGATTGCCTTAGACCGCGCTTGGTTGAAGTACGAGCCCAAGCAAGACTTTAAATTCCAAGCCGGTCGCATGCCCGCGCCCTTCATGGGCACCGACTTGCTATGGCCCGATGATTTGGCGATTGACGGTGTGGCCCTGCGTGCCGAACGCAACTTGGCCAGCGGCATGTTTGCCTTCGCCAACGTCGGCGCATTTGCCTTGCAAGAGTTGGAGTTGACGTCCAGCGACAAGTGGCTGTTGGGCGCGCAGGTCGGCTTGGATTGGGCACCCAACGGCAGCACGCATGTGCGCTTGGGAGCGGCCATTTACGACTTCAAAAATGTTGAGGGCACGCGCGAAAGCGCACCGCCGCCCAGCGGGCCATTGGCTGGCACGGTGCCCTACTACTCGGGCGAGTACCGCAGCGGGGCGAGGTTGCGCGGCAACACCCTCATCAGCTTGAACGACCCCACCAACACCGGCGCGCCAGTGTGGGGTTTGGCGTCCAAATTCCGGCCCATCAACTTGACCGCCGCCTTGACCCTGAGCCAGTTCGACCCGGTGCAAGTGGGCATGACCTTGGACTACGTAAAAAACAGCGCGTTTGACGTGGCCGACATCCAGCGCCGCGCCAATTCGGCAGCCGTTGCTGACCTGGCCAACAAGACCACCGGCTTGCAAGCGCGCTTCACCGTGGGCTCGAAGTCGATGAGCGAGAAGGGCAGTTGGAACAGCTTCTTCGCCCTGCGCCGCTTTGACCGCGACGCCTGGGTCGATGCCCTCACCGACACCACCTGGAACTTGGGCGGCACCAATTACAAGGGCTACAGCTTGGGCGGTGCCTACGCGTTTGACCGCCGCTCCACGTTGGGTCTGCGATGGACCAGCACGCGCAACTTGGACGACGGCCGCCGCTTCTTGTCCAACCCCAATGACCCGGCTTCGCTCAGCGGCAACGTGAGCAGTGCGCCGCTGAAAATCGACGTGATTCAGCTCGAAGTCAACGCGCGGTTCTGATGCCATGAAAGCGCTTCACCTCAAGACCACGCTGCTGAGTTTGGCGCTGTGCGTTTGCTTTTCTGCGACCGCACAAGACGATGGCCGCGCTGCGCGCGAGCGCGAGGCGCTGCGCCGATCACAGGCTGCGCTGAAGCAGGCGCAGGAACAGCAAGCGGTGCTGGCGCGTGAGAAAACCGAGCTCTCGGCGCAGCAGCAAAAGCTAAGCGACGAAGCCAAGCAAGCGCAATCGCAACTGGGCGGTGCACGCTCAGAAGCCAGTCGCTTGCGCGCAGAGGTGAATCGGCTCAGCAGCGAGTTGACGGCCCTGAAAGCGCAAGTGGAGGCCGACAAGAAAACCATGACCGCCAGCAGCGAGGCCGTCAAAGATGCGGCACAAGCGGCCGCTCAAAAGGCGGCGCAGCAGCTGGGTGAAGCCGAGCGTCTTAACGTGCAACAAACGCGCACCGTGGCCAGCATGACGGCCTTGTTGGAGCGGTCTACCACCGCTTTGGCGGCGGCTGAAAAAGCCAACCGCGAGATGCACGCCTTGAGTTTGCAACTGATAGACCAAGTGCGCGGCAAAAGCGCATCTGGTTTGTCGACTGTGACCGATCCCGTGCTGGGCTTGGGCCAAGTCAAACTGGAAAACACCGCTGAACAGTTGCGCGACCAGTTGGACGCTTTGAAGGTGGTGAAGCACGCAGGTTCATGATGCGGTGGCACATTCGTAAGCCGGTATGCAAAAAGCCCTTTGATCGATAGCGATCACAGGGCTTTTTTTCAGGCCCCGCGTTGTGTGACGCGAGTGCAGCTGACCAAATATTCAGCTGCGGCGTGCGCGGCGCAGGCTGAAGGCCAAGAAACCAGCACCGGCCAGAGCGAGCAAACCACCTTCCGGCTCGGGCACCGCAGCGATGTTGACAACACCACCGTAGCTGCCACCAGAGGAGCCGGTCGCTTGACCACGAACTTGCACAAAGTAGTTGCCCGCGTTAAGGGTGAAAGGCGTAATGCTGATGGATCCTACGTTGTCAAAAGCCAAAGTGTTGCCGATTCGGCTGGCAGTGTCACCTGCCGACAAGGCGGCTGGCACTGCACCGGCCCACTGCGTACCTTGTATCAAGCTCATCGACAGGTTGGAAATCTGCAGAATATTCAGCAAGTCAATGGTGACTACGGCACTGCTAAAGGAACCCGGAGTACCTATGGAAAAACCGTAGTCATTCACGAAATAGTCAGACGCCGATGCCAGTGGATTTTCAGCGTGGCCCCAACCGTTTGTGTAGGGCAACATCACCGAACCGAAATTGTTGACATACGTCACCACGTCAGCGGCCTGAGCGGTGACCGAGGCGACCATGGACGAAGAAGCAACCATGGTTGCGGCGATGAGACGGTTCAAAGCGATTTTCGAGAAGCAAGACATAAATAGCTCCAAAGTTGAGGAAATTTGCGGTGTTCAGATGCGAACCAACACAACTCACATCTGTATCCCAAGGTGTAAATAATAGTGAGATGAGCTTGAAATTTAATGTCTCAGCAGCGGCGTTCGCGTAGGCCGTTCAGCGTCCTGTGCAAAGGCTTATTGCCGGCGAAAATCAGAGGCGGTTGCGGCGCTTCATCAACAAAGCCAAGCTGCCCAAGCCAGCCAACAGCATGATCCGCACATCAACTTCAGGCACCGCAGAGATCTGCACTTGATCGATAGCGAGAGACGAACGCACAGCGGTGTCGTTCAAGTCCACCACGCCAAAAACCACAGTGTGGTTACCCGATGTGGTGAAGCTGCTGCTGAAATGTTGGTTGCCGGTTTGGAACAAGTCGTTGCCTGCGCCTGGCGCGCTTGGGTTGGCAGCGCTGTTCAGGGTGGTCAAAACGCCGTCGATGACCACAAAAGCGTGGTCGAGTGCGGTTTCGCGAGTGCCGAAATTCCATGTGAATGAAAGGATGGTTCCTGCCTGGGCGCTGAAAGTTTGGCGCGCCAAAGCGCCTTCCGTGGCGAACAGGCTGAACGCATCAAAGGCCCCAACAGTGGTGCCGCCGAGGGTTTCCAAACCCCCCGGCTGCCCCGCGAGCACAGCGGCCACACCTGACTCATTGAAAGGGCCGATCAGCGCACCAGCGGCGTTGAACTCGTCGCTCTCATTGCTCGGGCCTGCTGTGGTGAGAAACAACTTGGCGCTGCCTGCGGGGGCGTTGCCCTGCGTGCTGACGTCGCCGTAAGTCGTCCAGCCTGCGAGACCCGTCTCAAACCCACCATTCGTGATTTGGGCTTGCGCGTTCAGCGTGAAGCAGGGCAGAGCCAGCGCAACGAAGATGGCGAATGTGGAGTGTTTGAAGTTGAAATTTTTCATGGTCACGGCGGGGTGAAGGTGAAGGTAGAGGTGCTGTGGTCAGCTAGTGCCATCAGCGCACCAGCAAATCGCGCGCGATGTCCACACTGGACTGCGTGACTTGGCGCAGCGTCAGCAGCGGACGAAACGCGCTGCCCGTGCCGGTGCTGTCGATCTGCACGCTGGCACCTTCGGCGGTGTCGATCACGCGCACCCACGAGGCGATGTTCGCGTTCGCAGGCCAACCCAAGCCCGTCAGCAAAGTGCGCAAATCGACCACGTCGCGGCCCGGTGAAAAGTCGGTGATGGTGTCGCCTGCATCGCGCATGCTTTGATAAACGTAGACGTTGTTGCCACCGTTGCCGGTGAGCACATCGGCACCAGGGCCACCGATGAAAAGGTCGTCACCGGCGGTGCCCACCAAGGTGTCGCGAGCGGCGGTGCCGCGTATGGTTTTGTACAAGCCCAGACCGATCACCACCGGGTCGTGGTCAGACGCCCGGTAAGGCGAGGCGCTGTACAAATCAGGCGCGCAGGCGGCGCAGGCGGGTTGCTTGAATTCCAAGTTGTAGTCGATGCCTGATGGCTCATCGGCGTTGACGTGCCACTCGACTGCGCGCACCACTTTGGGTGTCAACGATGCAGAGCTGATGCCTTGGTCGAGCCGACCAGCTTCGCCGTCAAACACATACGAATAGCCAAAGTTGTCGAAGCGAGCGATGAGGTCGACGTAGCCGCTGCTGGTCAGGTCAAACATCGGGTCTTCTTGGCCGTAGGCGTTGAAGTCACCAATCAACAGCACGTCGTTGTTGGCGCTGTCGGCCTGCACGCGAGCCACGAACTGACGCAGCGCTTGCGCTTGCTGCACGCGCTTGGCATTCCAGCAGCCTTGGCCGTCTGGGTCGTCGGTGTTGCCTGCGGCGTCGAGGTCTGTGGCGGCGGGGCAGCTGCCTTTGGATTTGAAGTGATTGACGACCAAGGTGAACTTTTCGCCGTTGGTCAACGCGAAGGTTTGAGCCAGCGGTGGGCGGTTGTGCACGGCGGCTGCGTCACTGTTCGACGCCAAGGCTCGGTTGAGTTTGGCGGGCTTGTAGAGCATGGCCACTTTGATGGCGTCGGTGCCTGTGCCACCGGTGGCTGTGCCGACAGGGTCGGGCACGGCCACGTAAGTTCCTGCGCCGAGCTTGGCGTTCAGGCCGTCAATCAAGTTTTGCACCGCCACCGCGCCGTTGTTTTGAATCTCCATCAAGCCCACAGCGTCGGCATTGACGGCGGCTATCACCTCGATGATCTTGGCTCGCTGGCGCGCAAATTCGGCAGCGTTGTTGGCACCACGGCAATTCGACGCGGCGGTGGAGGTGCCCAAAGTGCATCCCTGACCCGTCAAGCCGCCAGCGGTTTGCCCGTTCACAAAAGTAGTGAAGAAATTCAGCACGTTGAAACTGGCCACTTTGATGTTGCCGCCCACCGCTTCTGGCGCTGGCGTGCGCGGATTGGCCCGGGTGAACTGCGGCACCACGGTGGGGTGAATTTTGTAGTCGCCGTAACCGGTGTTGCTGGCGGTCGCCAAGCCGTAGTCGAGCACGCCTGTCAGTGATGCGATGGTGTCGCCGGCGCGCAAGGTGTTGTCAGTGCCGATGTAGGGCGTGGGGTTGGGGTTTTGCACCGACGTGCCGTCGTCTAACAAGATGCGTCGGCGTGCGTTTTCATCGCGCAGGGCGTCTGCTTGTGGGCCGGGGCGGAAGCGGTTGGTGGGCACTTCAAGGCGTCCACCTGCCGACAAGGTCAATTGCCCATAGCGTGATTGAAAAAAGTTTTGCGACACCGTCAAAGGCCCGGCGATGCTGATGAGCATGCCTTCATAGCGTTCCAGGTCGTCGTTCACCAACTCGGGCAGTGCAACAGGTGTGGGCGCTATGACGATGCCGCTGGCCAAGACTTGCACGGCCGTGGTGCCTGTGAGTTGAGTCAGGGTGCGGGCAGCTGTGTCGGGGTTGGTGGCTGCGCCTGTATTGAATTCCGTCACGCGCCCGGTCAGACGCAGGAACTGGCCCAACAACACTGTGGGCGCACTGCTGGTGAACACAAAAATGCCGTCAGAGGTGGCCGGGTTGCCGTCGCCGAGCTGGTCTTGAATGAAGTAGCCGTTGTTGTTGACTTTGGTCACCACGCCAGTCGTGGTCACGGTGGTGCCGAGCAAGGGGCTTGCGATTCCACTGCCTTGGATGGAGTAGATGGGCGTGTCGGCAGCGCAAGCTGGCGGTGCGGCACAAGCCATGAACATCAGCATCGCGCTGGCAGTGATCGACGTTTTCATTTGAGTGTTCATGGTCAAGTCAGTGCGTGTGGACATGTGTGCCCGCTTCAACAAAGCAAGCATAAGAATGCTTAACGGCTGCGGTGACATCAGCGTGGCTGTCGGCACTGATGGCAATGAGCCATTTGCCGAGACTTCGGTGTGCCCGCCATGCGATGCGCTGCATGGCGCGGGGTGCCTCACTCGCGCATCACCGCATGACCAGACTGTCCCTTCGAATTTCTACAAGGAGGTATCCACATGTTGAATTTCGTGTCCGAAAAATATTGGGTTTCGGCGGTGCTGGTGATCGGGCTGTGGACTGCGTTGGTGTTCGGCTGCGATGTGCTCCACATCAACTCCAGCTCGAAGTGGGAGCAGCTTCAGTACCCCTTGAACGGCTCAAGTTGTATTGACTTCGCGATGTTCTCAGTCAAGACAAGTGGCGCGGGTGGCGCGGGTGGGTCGGGTGACGCGAGTGGCACGGGTTGAGCGAGCGAAGCGTGGGCCAACGGCCGGTTGGCGCGCTTCTCAAGCGTCCGCAGTGCTGCCGCCGTCTGATGGGCGCACCAGCAAATTCATGCTCATGGCACGTGCCACCGCTTGCGCGCGGTTGCTGGCACCGAGCTTGCGCAATATTTTTTGCACGTGATTTTTCACGGTCAGCGGGCTGATGCCCAATTGCACGCCGATCTCTTGGTTGCTCATGCCCTCACGCACCCAACCCAGCACCTGCTCTTCGCGGTCGCTGATGCTGGCGGTGGCGTATCCGTTGGGGCCTGCCGTCTTTTTGGGGCGCGGGTCGCTGGTTTCGCGCTCAATCGCCTGCACTCGCAGATAGGTGCGGTGCAAATGCGGCAACAACAATTCGATGCAGGTCAGTTGCGCGGCCGTCACGCCCACGGCGGGTGAAGCAAAAACGAAGAGGGTTTCGATTTCGCTGGCGCGCTGGGGCCGCGACACACCGTGTACCAGCAACTCGCCCCAATTCGCGTTCAGCAAGGTGTCGGCCGCGAGTGCCGTGTGACGTCCATTCAAACTGTTCACTTTCACCACCAAAGGACGGCAGCGGTTTTCTATCCAGGCGCTCACGATGTACTGCATCAGCGGTGATTGGCCTTCTGTCAGGAAATTCAACACGGGCGAGGGAACCACCACGCTGTTGAATGCCTCCATGCAAACCTGCTTGCTACCGCGCTCGTACACACCACACACCGCCAGTTGATGCGGCAGCAAGGTTTGGAAGGCACCTTGCATCCAAATGAAGAACTGGTAGCGACGCCTCACGTCAACCGCTGCTTCGATGATCTGCAGGATCGACAAAGCGCGCCGATCGCTGGGCTCATCCTTCAAGCCTGTGAATTCCGTCGTCATTGGGCAGCTCTCCATCGCGCCTAAAGAATAGTGAGATTGAGTGACGTTTGTCATGGCGTGAACAGGGCAAATAAGCTGATCGGACTATTCGGAGGCAGTGCGTTCTTGCTCTGCGCTGTCGGCCGCAGGCGCGGTGTTTGCAAGCGATGACGTGCTGACGCTGAAAATGAAGCGGTGGTCAGAAACACGCGCGTCTGAACCACGCTTTTTTGGCGGCAAGCCCGCCGTCTTGAAGGCACGGACGCTGGCGCGACTGTGAACGCCGACGAGGCCGGTGGCGTCGTCTTTCAGCAGCACCCAATCGTCACGCCCGGTGTATGGGTCAACGTAGATGCGCCGCAAATGACGCCGCGCCGTGTCGCCGCGCCTGTCGTCAACCAAGTCTTGAAGTGACGCTGGCAAGGCCTTGTCTTTCCCCGGAGTGGCTTGCCAGTAACTGGCAATCGCACTGGCAATGGCTTGACCACGAAACAACAATTCGGTTTCGCGGTCGCGCAGCACGGCGGTGCTTTGGCGCTCGGCCAGGGCAGCCGCTGTGGCCGATCCAACTGCCAAAATGAAAAGCAGCCACAGGTAGGTGAAGCCGAAGACGACCTCAGTGCTTGCCGCGCGTTGACGACACCGAGATCGCGGGTGGGGCTGACGGGTCATGCGGTTCACCAATCGGCCAGCAAGCGGCCGTCGCTGCCGCGACCGGCCACGCCGCTTCTCACATCAAACACCATGCCCGGCACGCTCGGGTCGGGCGGAGTGAGCAGCACCCACGTCGCAGCGCTGCCCGTCAGTGGGTCGGTGGGCACGCTGCGCAAATACCGTTTTTCGACCAACTCGGGCAGCGAGTCTGGGTAGCGGCCGGTGTCGGCGGCGAATTGGTCGAGCGCGTCTCGCATCACATTCAGCGAGGTTTGCAGCGTGTTTTCTTTGGCCCGCTCCACGCTTCGAAAATAGCGCGGCGCAGCAATCGAAACCAGCAAAGCCACGATGCTCATGACAACGATGAGTTCGATCAAGGTGAAGCCGCGCGGCGGGCCTGTGCGACAACTTCGATGCTTTGTTCGCATGCACATCACCAAGACCGGTAAGCGCTGCCGTCCAGGCCCACGCCGTCTGTGCGTGAGTAGACGTCGTACACATCGCGGCCTGCCTGCGGCGCATCGGGCGGACTGCTGTAGCTGCGCAGCCCCCAAGTTTGTGCGGCGGGCACAGAAGCATCAGCGAATGGCTCGCGCGGAATACGGCGCAAAAAGTAGATGCGCTGCGGGCCGAGTGGCAGCTTCGCGCCAGTGCCGTCTTTGGCAGCTTCGGGTGCGTTCTTGGCGGGCTCACTTACGGTGTCTTTCGTGGCGTCTTTCGTAACGTCTTTTGCAAGCTTGGCGTCTGCCACCAAGGCCACACCATCGACCAGTGTTTGCAGGTCGGGCGGGTAGCCGTTATCGACATCCGAGCCTGCGTTGAGCGGCTGCACTTTGCCCTCGTCCACCGCTCGCTTGTAGGCATCAATCGCCGTGCGCAATGTACGCAGGTTGTGCCTGAGCTCCAATTCCTTGAGGCGGCGCGAATGCAGCGCCATCAAGGGTTGCGCGGCGGCCGCCAAGATGCCGACAACGGCCACCACCACCACCATCTCGATCAGGGTGAAACCTTGTCGCCTGCGCCAACGGCTTTGCATGCTGCGGCTTGACACTTTGCTCATCGCGCCACGAAGCTCACACTGCCGCTGCCGTCGATTTGAACTGGCACGGCACCACCCGTCGGCAGGTTGGCCGAAACGCTTTCAAGCTGCACCTCAGTCGCCTTGCCGGAGGCCCCGGGCAGCACGCGCAGCACAAATACTTTTTGGCCCGATGGCTGCAACTCGAAGTCGATTCGCGAGCCCGACTCCGTCCCTGCCGACTTCAACAAGGTGGCGTCGAACGACAGCTGTCCGCGCACAGATGCCACGGATCGGTTTTGCAAGGTGACAGACACCGTCTCGCCCACAGTGCCTTCGCCGGAGGTTGAGAGTTCGATGACCGCTGCTGCCGTGTTCTGGACATCGGCAGCACTTGGTTTGGAGGCTGCCGCCGCACCCGCTGCACCCGCTGCACCCGCTGCGCCTGCCATGGGCATGACCACCTTGGCGGCCGGGCTCAGCCGCGTGTTCGGCGCGCCTGGGTTGTTGAAGCTGCCCGCCGCGCCGCGCAAGGTGGCTGCATCAGGCAAGCCCAAATTGCGCACCACGCGTGGGGTGATCAGCAGCACCACTTCGCTCTTGTTGCGGGTGTCGCTGTGCACACCGAACAAGCGGCCCAGCACCGGCAGCTCTGACACACCGGGCACACCCTGCACATTCTTGCGGTCTTCGTCGTTGATGAGGCCCGCCAAAATTTGCGTTTCACCGTCGCGCAGGCGCAGCGACGTGGTGGCGTTGCGCGTGCCCACGCGGTAGGCAATGGCCCCCTGCGGGCCGCTGACTTGACCGATGAGGTTGCTCACTTCCAAGCTCACCTTCATCACCACATCGTTGTCGAGTTGAACGCTGGGTTCAACCTCCAACTTCAAGCCCGTTTCGATGTAGCTGACCGTGGTGGCAACACCTGCATTTGCGACCGCAGTGGAGGTGAAGACGGGCAAACGCTCGCCAATCTGAACCTTGGCTTTTTCGCGGTTGCGCGCGCGCAGCTTGGGGTTGGCGATCAAATTGGTGGTGCCCGAGTTGCCGCGCAGTGTGGCAATGAGCGCCGGGTTGGCAATGGTGGCCTTGAAGTCAAAGCGTTGGCCCAGCTGCACTTGGCCGGTGACGCCGGGCAAGCCGTACTGAATGGTGTCGGGCCACTGCACGCCCAATTCGTTCAGGCGGTTGCTGCCAATTTCCATGACCTCCACTTCCAACATCACCTCAGGCTCGGGCAAGTCAATCGAAGCGATCAGCCGCTCGGTGAGCTTGATGACATCGGGCGTGTCGCGCACGATGATGAGATTCAGCCGCTCATCGATGTAGACGTCGCGTGTTTTCGCCATGGTTTTGATCAGCGTTTGCGCTTGCTTCACGTCGGCGTTGACCAGGTAAAAACTGCGCGTCATCAACTCTTGGTGTTCTTGCTGCTTGACCGGCGTGTTGGGATACACAAACAGCGAGGTTCCGTTCAGCAGCTTGCGGTCCAACTGCTGCGTGGCCAGCACCACGCGCAGCGCCTCGTCCAAAGTCACATCGCGTAAAAAGATGGTGATCTTGGTGTCAGCCTTTACGTCGCGGTCGAACACAAAGTTCACGCCTGCGCTGCGGCTGATGGACTCAAAAACGCTGCGCAGCGGCGCGTCGCGAAACTCCAAACTCAAACGTTTTTGAAATGCGGCCGACATGGCGTTGGGTTCGGCGCTTTCGGGGTTGCGCTCGCTCACACGGTCAGCGTTGCGCTCGTTGATGCGCTGCTGCAAGGCACGCGCTGCTGGCAGGCTGGGCGCGTCGATCAATACCTCGCGCAGCTTGTTTTCAGCATCCTGCGTGTTGCCCTGATCTAGCGCGCGCGCGGCTTCGGTCAGCAAAATTTGATGGCGCTTGCTGCGTTGAATCTCAGTGCGCAAACTGCGCGCCCTTGGATGATCGGAGTCGATGGCGTTGATGCGCGCAAGCAATCCGTCGGCGGCCAACACCTGACCATTCAAGCGTGCAGATTCGGCTTGAACCGCCAGGGTGGCGATGGTCAGTTCGCGCTGTCGTGTCTGTGCAGAACGCAGGCTGGCATCGGCGGGTTTGTCGCGCCGTGCGTTGTCGAGTAGCAGCAAAGCTCGCTCGTGTTGACCTTCCAGCGTGAGACGTTCAGCGTCGCGCAGAGCAGGTGCTGCGCAGCCCCACAAGCCTGAGCACACCGCGACCGTCAAGGCAGTGGCCAAAAAACGGCGCGGGCGGTGGCTGTGCACAGGCAGGAAAGACACCAGAAGCGACCCTAGAAGCGAAGGTAGGTGAGTCATGACGCCAAAAAATTGCCAAGTGAAACTGCCGACACAGCAGACGAGAACGCCACGGTTTTTTTGATGCTGCCGGGCAGCCAGGTCAGCGACACGCTTTGAGGCCCGACGGCGTCAACACGCCACTGCCCGTCGATCACTTCGTTGACCCGAACGCCAAAGCTGCGCGTTGCCCCAGACAACATGGCCTGCGGCGTGCCGTCGTCAATTCGGCCTATCAGGCTGTAGGGAAATTCGGGTGCTTGCGGTGTGGACGCCTCTGGCTTGAGTTTTTCGACGGCAGTTTTCGCCGTGACGGTGGGCTGTGCGCTGGCTTTCGGCGCGTCCGACCCACTCCATGCGGCAGTGCCGAGTGGGCCCAGAGCGGGCCATGGCGCACGTTGGGCAGACAGCGGCGCGTCGGGCCATGTGACCACTGGCTTAAAAGTGCTGTTGGCGGTGGTGTTGACGGAGTTGCTGACGGTGGTGTTGACTGTGGTGTTGTTGGCAGTGCTGGTTGAGCCCGCGTTCACTGGGCTGCGTGCTTTCCTCGCCTGCGTTGGGGTGACCGCGTCATCGCCTTGCATTGCGGCCCAAGCCGTGAGAAGCAAGGTCAGCACCGCGGCGATGCCCAGAGGCAGGCGGCGCTTTATTTCAGCAGCGGGCGGTGGCGACGTGTTCATCGGGCTGGCTCAAGGTTTGGGCTGGACACTGACGCGAGCGGTTTGGTCAACGGCACCGACGCAGCAAGTTCTGAGGCCGAGCTGCGCATGTAAAACGACCAGGTCATGTCGGCATCCACCGCCGTGTCGCGGGCCGATTTGCGTTGCAGTCGCATGCGCTCCAACACCAATGCGGTGTCGGCGTTTTGCATGTGTTCCACAAAGCTGCGCAGCTGCGCATACGGGCCGCTGAGCGGCATGTTGATGCTGTACTTCAAGAGGCCAAGCTGCGCTTCTTGCGTCAGCTGGAATTCCCCGGTTTTGAAACTCAAACCATGCGCGCGCGCGGATGTCAGCAAAGCCGCAACGCGGGCCTCGCGCAGTTCTGGCTCGGGGAAAGCCGATGCAAATCGCTGCGCCGGACTTTGCACTGCCTGCGGAGTTGCGCTGCGCTGGCGCTCGCGCCGCACCTGCTGTTCAGCTTCAGCGGCCACCGCGCTCAAGTGGCGGCTGCGCTGTGCCAAGTCGGGCAGCCAGGTGACCGCCAGGACGGCGGCCAGCAGAAGCAAAACCAAGCCAGTGGCACCCGGCCAACCCCAGCGCTGCAAGCTGGAGCGCAATCCCGCGGTGTGGTGTGTGTAGCGGCCCATGTCAGCGGCTGTCCACGATTGGGTCGCTGCTCGTGATCGCGGCGCGCGGATCGAATGCAGCGCGAATTTCAAAACGCCACACCGGACTGGCTGGTTCTGCGGCAAGCAACGCCGGTTTGGCCGAAGGTGTTTTGGGCGGGCCACCGTCTTGCACCGCAGCGGTCAGTGCGTCAGGCGCCTGGAGTCGGCTCAGCAAAACGCCGCTCCAACCGCGCCGCGCAGACAGCCGATTCACGGTATCCAGAGCCAAGTCACTCGTGGGTGCCACGCCCTCGAAGCGCAGCTCCGAGTTGGCGGTGTTGTGGTCAAACCGCAGCCACTGCAAGCCGGGCGGTGTTTCAGACTCCAAGGTGTACAACACGCGGCCCCACGGATACGCCATGTGCTGTGTCAGCGCGGCGGCTTTGCCAGCGGCGGCGCTGTTTTGTGAAGCGGACAACGCGGCAGTGCTGTTGCGCGTGTTGGCGGGTGTTGCAGCTGCGGTTGCGGATGCGGATGCGGATGCGGTGTTTTCGGATCGCGCCACGCGCTCCGTTCGTTCCGTCGATTGCGAATTCGTGCGAGATTGCGTCCAAGATTGCGTCCGAGACTGCGCCCGGCTTTGCGCCTGCAGCTGAAACTGCAGCTGCGATTGCAGCGCCCAGCCTTCAAGCACAACACTGCCCAACACCAGCAAAGCAGTCACTAGCCACACCCAAGCCAGCCACGGCGGGCGTTGCACTGCTGGTAAAAAATCTGGGCGCGGCCACTGCGCTCTCATCGGCCGCACTCAAGTTGCCATGTGGGTTGAACCGACAGCGTCCAACACCCAAGCGCGCATCGCTCGGCAATCGCCTTCGTCGGCGGGCCACGCACCCACGGCCGCTTCAATGCTTGATGGCTGTGTTGAGTGCCTGGCTTCAGTTGCGTCAGTTCGTGCAGGCAAGCCCCAAGCCACCACAGCAGCCGGTGTTGCCAAGGGCCCGCTTTCTGCGCTCAGTTGCGCCACCAGACGCAGGGCCGCGGGCCAATTGGGAGCGTCCAGATAGCGTTGTTCCAAGGCCATCACCATGCCGCTTTGCAGCAACATCCAAGTCAACAAACTGCCCTCAATCAAGGCCACTGCGTGGACAGAATTTTTAAGCGCCACTTCCGACCACCTTGAGGTCACTGAACTCAAACCCGCCGACCACACTGGCGACACGCTGCGCACCCGCACACCGTGACCTCGCGCCGCGTTTTGCAGCGCGGACATGTCCACCCCGTGTAACGCACACGCACCTGACTGGCGTTGCGTTTTGTTTTGATGTGACCACACGGCAAGCGGCCATTGCCTTGCGGCGACCCCGTGGTAATGGCCGAACTGTTGCTGCGCATAGGCGCTCACGGCCGCGTCATCGGCCAATTGCATGGTCGGATCGACGACCAAGCTGTGCAGCAGATGCCCCGACACAAAAATGCGAACTTCGCTGTCGGGATGCGCCGCACACCACGATTCGAAGTCGGCGCAAGCAGTGGCTGGCGAAGGGTGGCCCGCAATCGACGGACTGGTTGCGTCAGCGTCGGCAAACGGCCATGACAGGTTGCCGTTCGGCCCCCAGTACAAAGTGTGCAGCGTGGAGATTCCGCGCACTTTCGAGCGCCACTGGCACCCCACTTGCTGCAAGAGTTGCATGGGCTTCGCGGGGGCGGTGTGTTCAATCGGTTGTGGTGACACGTTCAAGCTCCTCAAAAGTGGTGATGCCCGCGCACACGGCTTGCACGGCGCTGTGGCGCAGCGACGTCATGCCGCTTTCACGGGCCGCGTGTTTGAGCTGGGCAATGGGCGCGCGCGCCACGATCAAATCTCGCAGAGCGTCGTTCAAGGTCAACATTTCAGCGATGGCGGTGCGGCCTTTGTAGCCAGTCTGGCGGCAGTGCGCGCAACCCGTGCCGCGCATAAAACGTGGGTTGGCGCACAGATCAGCGCTGCGCTGCAAGTTGCCTTTGGCCGACATGGCGGCCAAATTCAAACTGCGCAAAGTCTCAGCCGACGGTGTGAAATCTTGTGCGCAGTGGCTGCAGTTCAGGCGCATCAAACGCTGCGACATCACCGCGTTCAGCGCTGACACCACGCCGTACAAATCCAGTCCCATGTGCATGAAGCGGCCAATCACGTCGAAGGCGCTGTTGGCGTGCACCGTGCTGAAGACCAGGTGACCGGTGAGGGCCGCCTGCACCGCAATTTGCGCGGTTTCAGCGTCGCGAATTTCACCCACCATCACGCGGTCGGGGTCGTGACGCAGCACCGATCGCAGGCCGCGCGCAAAGGTCAAGCCCTTCTTCTCATTCACCGGAATTTGCACCGTGCCCGCGAGTTGATATTCCACCGGGTCTTCGATGGTGATGATCTTGTCGGCACCCGTGTTGGTTTCACTGATGGCGGCGTACAGCGTGGTGGTTTTGCCGCTGCCGGTGGGGCCTGACACCAACAACATGCCGTGAGGTTGGCGGGCCAAATGTTTGATCACTTCGCGCGCGGCAGTTGCAAAGCCCAGCGACTCCAAAGTCAGGCGGCCTTGTTCGGCAATTTGCGAACGGTCGAGCACACGCACTACGGCGTCTTCGCCAAACGCGGTGGGCATCACCGACAAGCGAAAGTCAATATCGCGGCCTTGCATGCGCAGCTTGAAGCGACCGTCTTGAGGCAAGCGGCGCTCGCCGATGTCCAGCTCCGCCATCACCTTCAAGCGCGACACCATTTGTTCGGCCACCGCGGTGCCGTCCACCTCGCGCAAGTCCAACATCACGCCGTCGATGCGAAGGCGCATGCGCAGGCCGCGTGCGGTCGATTCAAGGTGCACGTCGCTGGCACCGTCTTGCAATGCGTCGTACAAAGTGGAGTCGAGCAAGCGCACCACCGGGCTGGCTTGCTCGCTGAGCTGCAAGGCCGACAGCTCAAGCGATTCGCCTTGCTGCGCATCCGCAGTGAATGAGTCACCCAACGCTGCAAGCGCGCGAAACCCTTCGGCTCCGGCGCTCAACCACTGATCGATTTGTGCACTGGGCACACGTGTCCACGACACTCCGCCCATCAACCGCGCCTCAATGCGCTGGCGCAGCATGGTGTCCAGGTCTTGGTCTGACAGCAAAGCCACTTGGTGGCTTGCGCCGACCGCGCACACCACACGCCAGCGCTGCGCTTCAGCTTGCGTCCACCGCTCAAAGCTCAAGCGCCACGGCGCACCTTGTGCAGGCAACCAGTGATCGGGTTGGGCGGCCGGCCACTGGCTTGCGTCCAGTGCATCGACGGCGTCAGCTTTTCCAACAGGCAGGCTCTGCGCAACGCGTTCGGCGGTGGCGCTGGCGTTCATTGCACTTGCTCCACCAACTGAAAGATGGGCAGGTACATCAACACCACGATGCCACCTATCACCACGCCCATCACCAACATCAGCACAGGGTTCACCAGGCGCGTGATGAGTTCGGTCAGGCGAGTGAGCTCTTCGTCGTAAAACTCAGCTGCTTGGCGCAGCATGGGGCCGAGGTTGCCGCTGCGTTCGCCCACGCGAATCATGCGAAGTGAGACGGGCGTGGTCAAACCTGCCTGAAGCAAGGCTTCTGACAGGCGTTCGCCGCGCGACACGGCCTGTGTGGCGCTGTCCAGCGGACCTTGCAAACGCGCCGCGATGACTTGACGCGCCGTGTCCATGGCTGTGACCGCTGGCACACCCGCACCCAACAGCATCGCGCCGGTGCGATAAAACTGCGCCAACGCGAGCAAATGCAATTTGGGACCGAGCAGCGGCAGTCGCCACAAACTCGCCAACACCCAAGCACGTGCGGCGCCGTGCCGCCAAGCCAGCACGGGTGCCATCAGCAAGGCCAGCGCCACGGCCACCGTTGCCCAAGGATGACTGCCACCGAACTGTCCCAGCGTCATCAACAGCCGCGAGGTGGCGGGCAATTCATCAAGGCCGCCCACACCTTCCAAGATGCCTGCGAAGCGCGGCACCACAAACAACAGCAAGAAAACAATCACCGCCACACCGGCCACGATCAAGGTCAAAGGATAAACACTGGCAGCCACCAGCTTGCCGCGCAGTGCGTCCACCCAACTCAAGTAGGCCGCGTGCTCGCTCAAAGCCACAGCGGTTTGACCGGTGCGTTCGCTGGACTGGATGATGGCCACGAACAGCCTGTCAAACGCCTGCGGCTGCGAAGCCAAGGCGACCGACAGCGACTGGCCGCTTTGCAGTTGTCCAATCACCGCGTCCAGCGTCTGCGTCACCGAGAGTGACGTTTCTTTTTCGCGCAGTGTCTGCAAGCCTTCGAGCAGAGGAATGCCCGCTTTCAGCAGCACCGCCAACTCTTGACTGAAAAGTCGCAAGGGAAATTTGCCAGCGCGCGTTGATGGACGCAGCGCTGAGGCCGGGCGTGCGTTGACTTGTTGGGTTTCTATCGACAGCACGCGGCTGGCGGTCACGCCCGCAGCCATCACGCCTGCAGCCATCACGGCTGAGTGCTCGTCGCTTGCCTGCACAGTAAGTTTGCATGCGCCACGCGCCTCATCGAAGTAGTGAACAACGAATTGAGTCATGGCGCGCGAACTGAGGAATGAGAAGCCGCCACCGCTCACCAGCTGGTCACGTCGGCGTCTTCGCCGTCACCACCAGGGCGCCCGTCGCGGCCGTAAGACAGCAGGTCGTAGTCGCCGTGTTCGCCGGGCGCGACATAGCGGTAGTCAACACCCCACGGGTCTTTGGGCACCGCTTTGCTCATGTAGGGGCCGGCCCATTTGGGCTCGCCCGGCGGTTGCAGGGTGAGAGCAATCAGACCCTGCTCAGTGTTTGGGTAATGGCCGGTGTCAATGCGGTACTGATCCAGTGCTTTGGACAGACCGTCAATCTGCGCGCGGGTCACTTTGATCTGCGATTTGCCGATTTGGCCAAACAGTTTCGGCCCCACATACCCAGCCAGCAAACCAATGATGACCATCACCACCAACAGCTCAAGCAAGGTGAAGCCTGCGCTTCGCTGATGCGGCGCAGCAGGCTGTTTTGATGTCACGTTTGCCGTCACGAGAAAATGCGATTCAGATGCGTGCATGTCACTTTTACGATGGTCAACTGGGTAAGGCTACGGGGCGCGTGTGACCGCCCGGTGAATCGAACGTCGCGTTGGCTTGCACGCCAAACCATGTCGTTGAAGGCAAACCTGTCGCCTGCTGCCCGCACGCCAAGGCAGCGCGGATTGCAATGAGCCGAAAGAACTATTCGGACGCGCGGCTGACACAAATCGGCGACCGTTGCGTGGCGACGCGACGTTCCTCAAGACCAAGTTGACCGTCCTGCGAGCGCGCTCACGCGCTTGTCATAAAAGCTTGGCAGGCTTACGCGGCGTTCGAGTTCTCAACGAAACGCAGCTCACTTGGTCGTTCAAGAACCCTTCAAGGCCCCCTGCATGAAACCTCAGTTTTTCGGTCGTTACTTTTTTCTCGCATCGCTTGCGAGCGTTTCAATTGCCGTGTTGATTGCATTGAGCGCCTGCGGTGGTGGCGGTGGGGACGCAGGCTCTGGCGCGGGTGATGCAGGCAGCGTCAGCTTCACCACATCGTCACCGCCGAAATTCGGACAAAAGGCCACGGTGATGGTCAAGCTTGCAAATGCCGCCACGGCTGTCGTGGTGTCGGGTGCCGGCTGCCCAAAATGGAATGTCAGCACCGATCCCGCCTTCGTGTCAGCGGCTGACAAGGCCTACTTCGAATGCAGGGTTGCAGCCGTGGGTTCGGTGCAAATCACTGTGACCCGCGCCAGCGACGGGACGGTGTTGGCAAGCAGCGCCAACACAGTAGCCCCACCCGAGGTGACTCTCAGCTTCAGCAATGGCGCAGGCGTTACCGGCAATGTGGTGCTGGCTTTGGAGGCCGACAAAGCGCCAATCACCGTGACCAACTTTTTAGGCTACGTCAACGCTGGGTTTTACAACGGCACCGTGATCCACCGCGTAGTGCCTAAATTTGTGATCCAAGGCGGTGGGTACTCAGGACCGCTGAGCGCGACCACGCAGACTCTGAAACCGACGCTCGAACCGATTGTTTTGGAAGTAAACAAAGGACTGTCCAACACGCAGTGGACGATTTCGATGGCTCGCACTTGCGAGTCCACGACCTCAGCCACGTCGCAGTTTTTCATCAACTTGGTTGACAACAGCGCGGCTCTCGATCCAAGGGCGGGTTTGCGCGTGTGTTCAGCAAGTCCAGGTGTGCCCACCAACGACCCGGCTGGATACGCGGTGTTCGGCAAGGTCACCAGCGCCACAACAAGCGTGGTCACCAGCATCGTGGCGTCACCGTGTTCCAACCTGCCGTTTTTCTCACAGCCCGGTGAATGCGCGCCTAGCCCCAACATGACCATCACGGCAGCGGTTCAGACACAGTGATCGCCGCCAGCTCCACCAAGATGGACATAGAAATAGAAATAGAAATAGAAATAGAACCAGAAATAGTGAATCGCCGTGAAACTCGTGAAGGCTGTTTGGTTCAGGTCAAGCCTCTGCCTTAGGGCTGGGTGACAAGAATGCCGCTGGCAGGATGCCGGTGGCAGCCTGACTCAGCTGCTCCGGGCGTTTTGTAGCCGATCAGACGTGAGCAACCCCATTTGCTTCGTTTCCGCCCACGCACTCGTTGGCATGAAGCAGTGCGTGGGTCACGACGGCGCAGGTGCAGCTACAAGCGCAGGCGCAGAAATTACAGATTTGCTGACACCCACCACCGAGTCACGCTGGGCGTGACTGCCCCGATTTCCGGGACTCAAAGGTACGCGTTGGGGCTCGGTTGATTGGCGTGGTTGACTGTCGTGATGCGCCGCGGAAGCGCCAGACGTAGATTCGTTGCGAGGCCAACATTGCAGCCACAAACGCACCGCACGCTGCGGTTTCGTTGCGAGCTTGAGTAAAGCGCTTCCAAAGTCAATCCGTCTTCGCCACATCGCCCTTGTCACACACTTCTTTGCCCTCTATCGTCATCCACGCGCCACCTGTCGATGCGCACACCGTTCGGGCCAGCGCGCGGCGTTCACGAACGCGGTCTTCGGCGGTGGTGACTCTGAAAAAGGCTGCCGCAACAGCCATGGCCACAACGGCTACAAACGCCAAACGGGTGACGCTGATCTTCATCACTTTGCTCCTGGTGGTACGTCAGATGAGGCGAATTCTGCGTTCAATGTAGACGCAAGCGCACCACCTGCACGTCCACTCGATAGAGTATTCACACATCTTTACCGCCGCGCTATCCCACAGTTACGCATGGATGCCATTCTTCAATGGCAGGCACGGTGCCTGTTTTCACAAGGGGTGATTGATGTTGGCGATCAGCAAGTTGAATTCGAAAGGCGCGCGCTGGAACGGAGCGTTGGCAGGGCTTGCCACGTTGGTACTGAGCCTGTCGGGCCCGGCTTTTGCCCAGCATGGCCAGGGCCAGCATGAAGGCGGCATGGGCATGCACGGTGGCGGCATGTTGGGCAACCCAGAGCGCATGGGCCGCATGATGGATCACATGCTCGACGGCTTGAATGCCAGCGACGCGCAGCGCGGCCAGATCAAGCAAATCGCCCAAGCTGCCGCCACAGACATGAAGGCGCAGCGCGAATCGAAGCGCGCTTTGCACGAAAGAGGCATGCAAATTTTTGCCGCGCCCAATGTTGACGCGGCAGCGGCCGAACAAATTCGCCAGCAAATGCTGGTTCAGCACGACCAAATGAGCAAGCGCACTTTGCAAGCCATGCTGGATGCCAGCAAAGTGCTGACGCCTGAGCAGCGTGCCAAGTTGGGTGAGCGCATGAAGCAGCGCGGCGACAGCATGCGCGACCGCATGAAACGCATGATGGGCGATCGGCGCGAGGCCCCGAAGTCTTGATCTGAACTTGCAGGCAAGCCTTGCGCAAACCAGGCGTCGGTTTGCACTTTGCAGACCGACGCCTTTTGAGTTTCAATCCAGTCACGCCGACACCTTTGCGCCCATGACTTCACGCCTTTTGCTGATAGACGACGACACCCGCCTCGCCGCCATGGTGGGCGACTACCTGCGCGCTGCGGGCTTGGTGGTAGATCACGCGCCCACCCTGGCCGCGGGCCGCGAGCAATTGGCCACCAGCAACTTTGACGCCCTGGTGCTCGACCTCATGCTGCCCGACGGCGACGGCCTGGACTTGTGCCGCGAGCTGCGGGCCAGCCCGCGCACGCGCCACTTGCCGCTGTTGATGCTCACCGCGCGCGGCGAGCCGCTTGACCGCATCGTTGGCTTGGAACTGGGTGCTGACGATTACCTGCCAAAACCCTTCGAGCCGCGCGAATTGCTGGCCCGGGTGAAAGCGCTGTTGCGCCGTGCGGCGCCGCAAACCGACGCCAACGACGTGCTGCGATTTGGTCGCTTGGAAATTGATCTCGGCGAGCGCGTGGCACGCCTCAGCGGCAAGCCCTGCGATCTCACCAGCCATCAATTTGATCTGCTGGTCGTGCTGGCGCAAAGCCCCGGCCGCGTGCTGACTCGCGACCACATCATGGACGCCCTCAAAGGCCATCCGCTGGAGGCGTTTGACCGCTCCATCGACGTGCACATCTCGCGCATACGCGCCTTGATTGAAGACGACCCCAAAAGCCCGCGCCGCGTGTTGACCGTGCGCGGTGCAGGCTATGTGTTTGCGCGCAAGCAAGACGCCGACGACGCGAATTGACGATCGCACGTGAGGGCACGCTGTGCGAAACACGCGCAGGCGGCTGACCTGCGCCACGGCGTCGAGTGCTTTGACGAAGTCTTGTTCTTTCATCGTTCAACGTATTGGAATTGTTGAATCGGGTCAGCAGCGCTCATCGCGTTGAGACAGCGTGGTGTGCAAGCCGTGGCGAACTTGAGCGGGCGATTTTTTTTATCGATTTGCGACTGAGTTGAACCCAACCTGACGAGTCCATGTCAGCGACTGCTTCCGAAAAAATCACCGCCAAACCGTCGTTTCAACCCAACAGCATGAGCGCATTTTTGAGCTGACTTCGAACAAGCCCATGGTTTTGAATGCGCGCAGATTTCACACGCCTCTGCTACTGTGCGGCTCGATCAAATTCCAGGAGAACCGCATGAGCGGTCTGACCCAAGCGCTAGCCGATCTGCCCGACGCCCACTTGCGCGCCATGGGCCGGGGTGTTGAAAAAGAGAGTTTGCGTTCTCAGCCCGACGGCGCTTTGGCCTTCACGCCGCACCCCGCGGCGTTGGGCTCAGCACTCACGCACCCACACATCACGACTGATTTTTGCGAATCGCAGTTGGAGTTCGTCACCGGTGTGCACGCGGACGCGCAAACTTGTTTGGACGAACTCACGCGAATACATCAGTTCAGCTACCGCGCCTTGAAAGACTTGGGCAACGAGATGCTGTGGGTGTCCAGCATGCCCTGCGGCCTGCCCACCGACGAGACCATACCGATCGGTCGCTACGGCGGGTCGAACGTGGGCCGCGCCAAAAGTGTTTACCGCATGGGCTTGGGCCACCGATATGGGCGGCGCATGCAAACCATCTCGGGCATTCACTACAACTGGTCGATGCCGGGCATTTCCACCGAGGCTTACTTCGGTTTGATCCGCAACTTTCGGCGTCACTCGTTTTTGTTGCTGTATCTGTTCGGTGCTTCACCGGCCTTGTGTTCCAGCTTTGTCGAAGGGCGCGACCACGGCTTGCAAACACTCAAAGGCAAAACTCTGTATTTGCCGCACGCCACGTCGCTGCGCATGGGGCGTTTGGGCTATCAAAGCGATGCGCAGGCGTCGCTGTCGGTGAGCTACAACAGCTTGGAAAGCTACGCGTCGTCATTGCAACAAGCGCTGACCAAACCGTATCCAGCCTATGAGGCCGTTGGCATCAAAAACCCCGGTGGCGATTACAACCAGCTTGCCACCAGCCTGCTGCAAATCGAAAACGAGTTCTACGGAACCATACGGCCCAAGCGCGTGATTCATTCAGGTGAGCGTCCGCTGCATGCACTGCGTGAGCGCGGCGTTGAATATGTTGAAGTGCGCTGCATGGACCTCGACCCGTTCGAGCCTGTGGGAATCGCCGCGTCCACCATGCGCTTCATTGACATGTTTTTGCTGCACTGCTTGCTCAGTGACAGCGCCGATGACACGCCGTCAGAAATCGCCGCGTTGGGGCGCAATCAGCAAGCCGTGGCCGCACGGGGTCGCGAGCCAGGGCTGTGCCTGGAGCGCGGTGATGTTCAAGTCCCACTCACGACGTGGGGCCATGAATTGCTGCACGCCATGACGCCGTTGGCCGAGCGCCTGGACGCGTTGGACACCAGCGTGGACGCGGGCAGCGCCTACCGTGATGCGTTGGCCGTGGCGCATGCGCGCATGCAAGATGCCAAGCTCACGCCTTCAGCGCGTGTCTTGCAGGTCATGCAGTCTGATTTCGACAGCTCTTACGTGGCCTTCACCCGCGCGCAATCGGCTCAGACGCAAGCGCATCTGCTGGGCTTGCCGTTTTCGTCTGAGTTGCAATCGCAATTCGAAGCGATGGCACAGGCGTCGGTGCAGCTGCAAAAGCAAATTGAAGCCAGCGACACGTTGGGCTTTGAGGCCTACAGGCAGCATTACCTTTCGGTGGATCGGTTGGGGGCAGGTCTGCGCCAGCCCTTGGCTCACGGGTAGAGGCCCAATGTGTGCGGATTTCTGCGGCGTCCAAGGCCTGCGTGGGCTCGCATCCAAATCTACTGAGCCAACGTACAGCCAACGCACAGCAACGGCTGACGCAGCCCGCTGGCAGCCCGGATAAAACAGCGCAGCGCTTCATTCAAAAAATGCACCAAACCTTGCGTCACGACCAGAACTCGACATGAAGAGCGCATTGCCACATCGGTCATTGGCTGTTGCAAAGCGCCGTGTGTCGGTGCTGATGATTCTGGTGTTGGCGCTGTGTTTCATTGTTTCCGGCTCGATGCAGATTCGGGGTGCAAGGCACGTTCACCGCTTGCCGTCTGTGGTGTTGCCTGAACCAATGTCTAGTGCGCCCAGTGCGTCTGGTGCGATGAATTCGCCAGCTGCACCTGGGCGCAACTTTGAAGCCGGTTCGGGATCCGATGTCGCTTGTGTTGTGAGTTGCGCGCTCTTGCGCATGGTGGTAGCGCCGTCAAGACCTGTCTTTGTACATGCGCCGTTGAATCAAGGCGCTCACTTCCACAGCACCTCAGAGCAGCACCACCACGACGCGGCAGACAGCAGTGTGGTGGCCTCTGAATCGCCGTCGCCGTTTGAGGCTGCGCGTGTCGAGCTAGAAACGTCCGCCGCGAAGGCAGGCTCGGCGCTGGGGCATCCTTGCTTGGGCAACGACGTGCATCCAGCGGCCACGGTGACCACGTCCCACGCGCCGTGGTGTGACGCACCGCTGTGGGCGTTCAAAACGAACCTCCCACACCAGCTGCGCCGTCCTCCCAGGCGCTACGCCTGACCGACCCCCGCTGGTCTCGATCGGAGGGTTCAGCTCGCGATGCGGGTTGCCCCGCCACGGACAGTGCGACGGTCATGACCCGCGCAGCCCATCCGTTCTCAGCTTGACTTGAGCCGTGGCTGTGAGCCACTGCGCAACTGTCTCACCTTGTCAATTTTTGCCCCGTCGCCATGACGTTTTGCGGACAGCTTTTTTGCTGTGCGGAACCTGCGGTTTGAGGGGCTTTCACTCCATAGGAAATCATGAAACACACGATTCACCGGCCCAGGCTTCATGCCTTGGCACAAGCCTTTGCCCACACTTTGCGCGATGGTGCACATTTCACGCGCGGCACTGCGGTTTTTTGCGCCGCTGCTGCTCTCAACCTCACCAGCGCCTTCGACGCGGTCGCCGGAGGCGAGCAAACGCTAGAGCGCGTCATCATCAACGGCAACACCACAGGTTTGGTCGGCGTGGCTGACTCGGCCAACACCGGCACCGTCACACAAAAACAGCTGGAAGCGCGCACCGTTTACCGTCCCGGTGAGTTGCTGGAAGCCACGCCTGGGTTGATCGTCAGCCAGCACAGTGGCGAGGGCAAAGCCAATCAGTTTTACCTGCGCGGCTTCAACCTCGATCACGGCACCGACCTGCGCACCACCGTGGACGGCATGCTGGTGAACCAGCGATCACACGCGCACGGCCAAGGCTGGACCGATCTGAATTTTTTGATTCCTGAATTGGCCACCGGCATGGAGTACCGAAAAGGCCCCTACTACGCGGCTGAGGGCGACTTCGCCTCAGCCGGTGCGGTCAGCGTCAAATATGCCGACAAGCTTGAGCGCGGCATCGGCAGCGTGGCC
>JANYJJ010000200.1 GCA_025358485.1 Burkholderiales bacterium
GCCGAGCTCGGGGCGTCAATCAAGATGGTGGCTGGCCGGCTACTTTCTTCATATCCATGTCAACTCTACTTTCAAGCGCGTGAGCCAATCGAACGCATGCGACTCGCTCACCAGGCGCTGAGACCTCACGGTTTGAAATTCCGACAACCGCGTCGTAATTGGTCTCTTGCAAAATCAAGAGAATTGCGTTCCCCAGCCTGGTGTTGACGTCACCGGACTGTGTTTTTGACTGAACGATCTTCTGAGCGCAATTCAAAGCGAAAGCCAAGCCGATTGGGCGACGCGTTTCAATAATCCCCATAAGTGTCTCGACAATTTCGTTCGGCAAATTTGACACGTTTCGGCTCGCTTGGAGTTCGAGCCAAGTCTCTATTGCCGCGCAGGCCGCCACCACAACCCGCCACCGAACGCTCAAAAGATCAGTGCGAATTCGCTCGACAATTTTGTTCTTGGTGGTCTGCTCTAAATGCGCGAAATACGGCGACACACCAGCTAAAACTTCGGTGCCTGGGCTGCGCGGTAGTCGACTCAATTCGTCGAATCTGCTGAGTTTTCTATCCGCTGCACGCATAGCTGGAATGATGGCAATCGCAAGGGCCCGAGATCCCGGAAGCAACAGATCTTCGAGGCTTCGTCCAAATTGGGAGTCTGCATCTGACAAGCCTTTTAAATCTGAAAGCAGCTTGTCGAAAAGCTCTGCCGCTTGCGATTCGGTGGGCCCGATCTTCAAGTTTTTGTACAGCACGGCCGCCGACATTTCCTCCATCAACCCCGAATTTTTCACGTTCAAGTTTTGACCAAAGATGCGTTCGTTCAAAAGGCGCTTCATATCTAAATTTTCAGGGCCAGGCAACGACGCAAAGTGGATTTGATGAATGTCTGCTAGCGTTGGCAGAGGTGGTGTTCCATTGTCAAGTTCTGACCACAACGCGTCGCTAAAAGAGCCGACTTCTTCCGTCGTGAGCAAGCCTTCGCCATTCAGATAAAAAAGCCGTAACGTCGAGTTGCTTCTTGTACTTTGCCCTCCACCGGCTGCAATCAATAAATCCTTGACGCATTGCTTCCAGGTGCTGCACGAGGCTTTTCGGTTGACCTCGGTAGTAAGCCCGACGAATGCGTCGATTGGCTCGGGCCAATTTTGGACAAGGTTGACATCACCGGACGGCAGCACCGGGCTTTGAAGCGCCTCCAGTAAGAGGGAACCGCGACCCTCTGCGCTCAACGATTCCAGGCTGTGTCTAAAAAGTTTCCGAATCGGCTCAAGCAACCAGTAGTAGCGCAACGCTGAATCACTCAGCAGACTCAAGCCAAGTCGAAAAGCCCGCGTCGCGCGCTCGTGATCCATCCTCGGTGTAAGTCGATACAGGGACGTCACAACGCATTTCAGAGCATTCAACAAGTGTTGTCTTGCTGCGGGGTCGGTGACGCCTGTGCGTGCACGAAGCGCCCAATATGCCGCTGCACTCAGCGTTCGGTCAGTCATGACGTCCGCGTCTGTCTGCGGCAACCGTGCCATCGCAATTCGACCTCGCAAACGCAGGTTGTACGCGTGGTCGTCCGCTTTTGATTCCAATGCGCGGGTCATGCGAGCGTGCCAGTTGGCGGTTGGCGATGCCTTGATCGTCAATGCCTCGGCGTAGAAAGGAAGCGTGATGACGCAATCCACCTCGATCGGAATGCCCACCGTTTCCATAACGCGTCGTATCGAGTGCTCGCAGGGCTCAATTTGGTCATCGTCATTTGCACACTCGGTCTGTGGCTCAACGTAAGAGCCCGACGCAAAGTGCGGCACTACTTGGCTCGTCATGCTTGCCCGCTGCCGTTGTCCGACTTCGCTTACTTCTCGCGCCATTGCTTCAGTTTCAATCCAAGGGCTGCACTTCGAAGTGGCTTCGGTGTGAAAGTCGGTGCTTTCCAAAGCTGCGCCCGTCATCTGCCCATGCATCTTCTGTGACGCTGCGGCGAGCCATTGCGCCCATGCTCTGCGCGACCTTAACCAGATCGAGCTGCGATCGTCGCGTTCGCGGTCGCGCAGATCCTCCAACGCCTGCGCATACAGATCCCGCGCCCTATCAAAGTGTTTTAAGTCGCAGTGCAACGAGGCTTTTCGCATTTTCCAAATTGCGTGCGCATTTGAGATTGCGGGAAGCGTGCGCTCAAGTTCTTCAAACATCAGTCGGTCGCGCATTCGCAGGCAGAGCTGATATGCGCCTTCCGCTGACTCTTCAGAATCCGAGTTGCTGTTGGCTGAAATTACGGCTCGCCACTTTTCAAACTCAAGGTCATCGTCGCGCTCGCGTGCAGACCGCAGCAAGCTGATCGCCAGCTCTAATTGCTGTTTCGCCGAAATCCCGCATGGCGTTGAAGGATCGGCAAATTCTGCAATCCGTGTGCGGTGCACGTTGTCTAACGGAAGTAGCCCTGTTTCGAGCCGCCAGTTCAACTCATAAAGAACGCTGGCTCGTTCATCAAAACTCAGTTTCACGAGACCGGGCGAGAGGTAGTACTGCGCTGAACTCTTCAGCCTCTGCAAATGGCGACGTGCTTCAAAGGGACATATCAGCCATCCCGGGTAGCTCAATCGCTCTTGCTTCCAAAGTTGCTCCAAGCGAAGCAGTTCGTCACCTGCACCGTCCCCCAAACGCCAAAAGAAGTCCGCGTCGGTATGAGATTGCGGATCCGTTTGCTTTGGCGTCCATTCGTGTGCGGGCATGGGGCGCGCGCGTGACATGTAATCAAGCCAAAGCTCGATCGCTTTTTGATGCCGTTCGTCTGCGCTGAACGCTTCCACGAGCGGCGCCAAATCAATAGCGACAATTTTTCGATCACTCAGGAGTTTTCGCGTGGACTGAGAAACATTGAGTGCGCCGATGAGAAAAATTCGTCGCGAGTTATCGCCGAGGTGGTCTCGAATCCATCCGGACCACTGCAAAAAGTTGGGGTCGTCGCCTGAAAAGCCGACGAGGCATAAATCGTTTTCTATGAAGGTTTGACGTGCGAAATTTACAAACGCAGCGTGCCTGTTTGGATAGGTTCTGTAGTCATCTTCAGCAACGATGAGCGCATCGTCGATGCCAACGGTTCCGTGCAATTTCACTATGCGCGGCTGTCGCACTTGTGCAAGATCGGTGCCAGATCGCACGGTTTGATAGTTGCGCACCGACACCTTTCGCGCGGTGCGTTCCAACAGCGTGTCCCAATTTGTGGTGAGCACGTCAACCCAGGGTAGGTTAAGCAAACGTAAATGTGATGAACCCGGATACCAACTGTCGTCGCGGATGCGATCTTTCAAGAAGGTGTTCAGAAAACCTTGCCCAAAGAGTGCTCGGAACTCCTCTGCCAATCTAAGCGGATCAGTACGTATTGAATCGGAGCGATGCTGCAGCATGGTAGACATCGCAGTTGATAGTTCGCTCCAAAGTGGCGGCATAGGTGTACTGCTGGATGCACGCTCGGCGCAGCGGCTGAATCCCGCGCCTACCAAAACCGCCGCACCGCGGCCATTCAAATCAGAGCCCCAAAGTGAGGCAGCCAGTTGCTTGAGATTTGCAAAGTCTTCCAGGTCTTCGATTTTCAAGGTGGCCTCTGTGTGGAAGTTGTGGCTCGAATTGTGGGGTGAGGGGTGAGCTCCTTGGCTTCACCGTTCGGTGGCGAAGCTAATTCGTCACCGATATCAACGTGTCTCAGGAAAAGCCGGGAGGAAGCACGACTAAAGCTGATGGGGACGACTTCAAAGCCACACGCATGGGCCAAGAAGCGCTGACTGGTTTGGGTGTGCGCTACGTTGCTGGCTGCACGTCCCGAGGACTTTTCGCATGCGGTTGCGTAAATCTCACGCGGCGCTTCCCATACTTCGCGGGTGCACTTGGCGCGGGTTTGTTGGCGGTCTACGTCCGCAAAGCATCGGCGCTGGGCACCAATGCAACGCAGGTAGTCAACATCGCGCCCAAGGGCGCGGCCGCGTTCAAACTGCTGTGGCAAGTTTCAAGCTGACGTCTTCGTAGGCATCGTGCTCAGCAAATCTGCGGCCGCCTCGCCAAACGCATACGCATCCATGCCCAAGCAGCCCATGCTCACGCCGCTGTGCAAACGGTGTGCAGGTTCTGCGCGACCGCCTGCCCCAGCGGCCACAAACCAGGGCAGCAGGTGCTCGTCGGTGGGGTGCATGTCCACCGCGAAGGGCGCTTGGGTGCGGTAGTTGAACAGTGCGTCCCAATCGCGTGCCGTGCTGCGGTCGACCATCCATTGGCGGAACGCGGCGCTCTCAGGAATTTCAGGCGCGTCCTCGTTAGTCATCGCTGCGCCACCAAACACGCGGCCCAAGTTGTGCGTGATGCTGCCGCTGCCGATCACCAACACGCCGTCATCGCGAAGCGGCTGCAAGGCCTCGCCCAGGGCGAACTGCTGAGCCGGGCTTTGGCTGGGCACAAAGGCCAAGGGCAAGACCGGAATGTCGGCTGCGGGAAAGAGGTAACGCAGCGCCGTCCAGGCACCATGATCCAAACCACCTTGCGGCAGCACGTGGTGCGGCAGCGCGGCTTGCGTCAACAAATCGGCCACCTGAGCAGCCAAGGCAGGGTCGCCATGGGCGTCGTAGCGCAATGTGCGCAGACGCGCATCGAAGCCACCAAAATCGTAAACGGCTTGGTGCTGCGCTGCCGCCAGCAGCACCGGCCGCCGCGCGGTGCTGTGGGCCGACACCACCAAAATGGCGCGCGGCCTGCCAAACTGGGCTGTGATTTGAACGCCCAAACGCTGCATGAAAGCCCCGGCCGCGCCTGGGTTCAGCGCAATCATCGGTGAGCCGTGGGAGACGAAGACGCTGGGCAGGCTGCTTGAATTCATTCAGTCATTGCACCAAGCGTTCCGTTCGTTTGGGTTCTCTCATTTTGTTGTGTGGGTTCAGAAATTTGAAGGCATTCAGCGCGCCGTCATCGGTGGGCATCGAATGGTTTTCAGCGGCGGGCTGCTCTCGCGCCACGCCGTCACGCCGCTTGTTGATGGGTTGGTGCGGGCCGTCTGAAGCGGACGCATTCAGGCCCGCTCTCGAAAAGTCGAGCATCCACTGCACCCGTTCGGGCTGAGTCATCGAAGTTTCGATGCCAAGAGAAGACCAGCCGCTCTCGTTTTATGTCGAACCCAAACCCCATCCGTTCGGACTGAGGTATCGAAGTCACAACGCTGCCTACCGAAAGCCCAGATCAAACCGACGTGACCTGATCACTGGGCCTCCGCACCCCCACACCAGCACGAAAACCAAAAGACAGACTCACGCAAACAGCGGCCGAAAAAATGTCCGCTCGTAGCTGAAAAAGCAGCGCGTGTCTTTCGCAAACTTGAACGCAACTTGGCACTGCGCGTCATCAAGCGATTGAATGCGGTACTGCTCGTAAGCCGCCAGCGACTCAAATGAAAAAGAACCCATGGCGATGTTGCTGGCCCCTTCTGACGGCAGCAAATAACCATGGTGCACGCCACCAAATTTCTTGACCAGCGGCAGCCACATCTTGCAGTACTGCTCAAACTCAAACAACTTGGTGGGGTCGATGACGTAGGTCAAGTGGCAGGTGATCATGGCGAGCGTGGGAGTGATTGGCCGGGCATTGTGAAGCTAACCCAGTTTTTAATCTGCCTTTCCCAAACCGATGCGCAAGCCGCAGCTGCATCACACCTCGGTTTCAGCCTCAACCCACATCAGGCTGAACTGCCGGAGCCGCTTGACGAATGGCCTCCAGCTTGCCGCCAGCAGCACCGGCCGTCGGGCCGTGCTGTGTGCCGACACCATCAAAACGGCGCGCGGCCTGCCAAACTGAGCCGTGATCTGAACGCCCAAACGCAGCATCAAAGCCCCAGCCGCGCCTGGGTTCAGCGCAATCATCCGTGAGCCGTGAGAGACAAATAGGCTGGGCAGGCTGTGTGTGTTCATACCCACAGTGAACCAAGCGCCGAGCGTCTTGAGGTTCTGAATTTTTGTTGTGTGGGTTCAGATAAACAGAGGAAATCAGCGCGCCATGGCTTACACGCGTCAAACACTTTTCAGCAGCACTCTGCTCACCTGGCAAAACCTCACGCTGGATGCGGCGCATCCCGATTGGAGTGCTGACTTTCGCGTGACTGCAACCAGCCTGCTCTTGCCCATGACGCATTGCTTCGGCTGTCAAATGAACGCGGTGCGCTTCGTGTGCGACCCCACCACTTCCTTGTGGCTTACGCCCGACGAGCCCTATCGCATGCGTCGCTCGTGGGCGGCACAAAAGAGCAGCTTGATCACACTGACTGTCGATGTGGTTGCGGCAGGCAGAGCGGCCTTGCCTCTGAGCGTTCATGCCGAATTACATGGGTGGCAACAAGGCTTGCGAACAGGCGAGGTGGAACCCCTGGCAGTTGAAGAGGCGTTGTTGGCGCTCACGCAAACGAATCTGTCGGTCGAGCGAATGCACGCGTCGTCCACCCATCAGGCGGTCGAGCGTGCGCGCGAACACATTGCGTCTGCACCCCAGGCCGCCGACACGCTCACCCAAATCGCAACGGCTGCTCACTGCTCAGCGTTCCACTTGGCGCGAGCCTTTCGTCGCTACACAGGCCACAGCTTGCACGGCTACCGAACTCGTTTGCGCATGGGCTTGGCGTGGACGCGACTTCACCAAGGCGAAGAAAATTTGACCGCCTTGGCGCTTGATCTTGGATACGCAAGCCACAGCCATTTCAGCGGCGCCTTCCGTCGCCACTTTGGCGTCACACCGAGCCTGATGCGCACGCTTGCACACGAGCTCACCTTGCGCCAACGGTGACGCAAGTCAGCACGAATTTGACAGCGCTTTGAGGTGGCGCTTGTACGCTCAGCGTCATCACACTGAGCCCTGTTTCTCAAATTCCACGCACCATGACGCGAAATGACAAACCAGCTGTGACAAACCAGCTATGACAAACCAGCCATGACCCACCAGCCATGACCCACCAGCTATGACCCAAAAGCTATGACCCGCAAGCCGCGCACACCAGCCGATTTATTGCTGGGCTTGGCCGCCGGATTGGCCGCAGCCCTCATCGGCGGCAGCTGGCAAGTCGCCACCCGCCACGCCACCATCGGCAGCCTTGGCCCCGGTGATTTGGTGTGGCTGCGGTACTGCATTCCTGCCCTGGTGCTGCTGCCGCTGACCTGGCGCATGGGGATGCTGCCGTCCGGCGTGCCGCGCCGTCTTTTGGCGCTGATGGTGCTGGGCTCCGGCTTGCCCTTCGGCCTGCTGGCCATGACGGGTTCGCGCTATGCACCAGCCGCCCACATGGGCGTCCTGATGGCCGGTGCGGCACCGCTGTTCACCGCGCTGTTTGCTTCGTTGCTGTTCAGTGATCGGCCCGATCGTTACCGGGCCAGCGGCTTGGCCTTCATGGCCCTCGGAGCCGCCTTGCTAGCTGCCAAGGCGATGTCCGGCAGCGCGCACATTGGCGCTTGGCGCGGTGACGTTTTGTTCGTGTTGGCGGCGGTGCTTTGGGCCTGCTTCACCTTGAGCTTCAAGCGCTGCGGCCTCACCCCGTGGCAGGGAGCCGCATTGGTCAACACCTGGTCGGCTGTGATGCTGATGCCATGGTTGTGTTGGCAGTTGTGGCACGGCGAGTTTCATTTGTTCCACGCACCACCGCGAGACCTGGTTTGACAAGCTTTGTGGCAAGGCTTGCTTGCGGGCCTGTTGGGCTTGTGGAGCTTCAACGTGGCCATTCGCCGTTTGGGTGCCGCCCCTGCCGCAGCGTTCGGGGCCTTGGCGCCTGTGGTGTCGGCCTTGGGCGGATGGTGGTGGTTGGGTGAGCGACTGAGCGGTTTGGACTTGCTGGCCGTGGCCTGCGCCGTGGTGGGCGTTGCTTTGGCCAGCGGGGTGTGGGGTCGTCGGGCCTAGCGCTCGTGCCTCAAATCAACTGGCGTAGTCCGACATCGGCGGGCAACTGCACATCAGGTTGCGGTCGCCGTAGACGTTGTCAACGCGGCCCACGGGCGACCAATACTTCGCAGCGCGCAGTGAAGGCATCGCAAACGCAGCTTCCTCGCGGCTGTAGGCATGAGTCCACTCTGACGCCATCAGCACAGCCGCCGTGTGCGGCGCAAACTTCAGCGGGTTGTCTTCGCGTGGCCACACGCCACTTTCCACTTTGCGGATCTCTTCGCGGATGGCGATCATGGCGTTGATGAAGCGGTCCAGCTCATGCAGTGGCTCGCTCTCTGTTGGCTCGACCATCAAGGTTCCGGCCACCGGGAAGCTCAAGGTTGGCGCGTGAAAACCGTAGTCGATCAAGCGCTTGGCCACGTCTTCGGCGCTGATGCCTGAGGTCTCTTTCAATGGTCGCAAATCCAAGATGCATTCATGCGCCACACCGCCGCCCTTGAAGGCCGCAATCTTGCTGCTGTAGTGAATGGCGTAGTGGTCGGCCAAGCGGGCGGCCACGTAGTTGGCGCTGAGGATGGCCACCTCGGTGGCGTCTTGCAAACCTTCGCTGCCCATCATGCGCACGTACATCCAGCTGATGGGCAAGACCGCTGCGTTGCCCAAGGGCGCGGCGCTGATGGCACCCACGCCTTGCGGTGTGATGAGGCCCGACGCATGGTGCGCGGGCAAGAAGGGCACGAGGTCTTCGACCACACACACCGGCCCCACACCCGGGCCACCGCCGCCGTGCGGAATGCAAAAAGTTTTGTGCAAATTGAGGTGGCTCACATCGCCGCCAAATTCACCGGGCGCGGCCACGCCGACCAGCGCGTTCATGTTGGCACCGTCCACATACACACGGCCGCCGTGTTGGTGCACCAGGGCGCACAGCTCTTTCACGCGCGCATCAAACACGCCGTAGGTGGACGGGTAGGTGATCATGGCGGCGGCCAATGTCGCGCTGTGTTGTTCGCACTTGGCGCGCAGGTCGTCCATGTCGACATTGCCGCTGGCATCGCACTTCACCACCACCACGCTCATACCGGCCATTTGCGCGCTGGCCGGATTGGTGCCGTGGGCCGATTCGGGGATGAGGCAAATCGTGCGTGCATGGTCACCGCGTGACGCGTGCCAGGCTTGAATCACCAACAGCCCGGCGTACTCACCTTGCGAGCCTGCGTTGGGTTGCAGGCTGATTCCAGCGTAGCCTGTGGCTTGACACAACCACTCGCGCAACTGCGAATCCAACTCGGCATAACCGGCCAGTTGATCGGCGGGTGCAAACGGGTGCATGTGGGCGAATTCCGGCCAAGTGATGGGCAGCATTTCGCTGGTGGCGTTGAGCTTCATGGTGCACGAGCCCAGCGGAATCATCGTGCGGTCCAGCGCCAGGTCTTTGTCAGACAAGCTGCGGATGTAGCGCAGCATTTCGGTCTCGCTGTGGTGGCGGTTGAAGCTGGGGTGGGTGAGGAAAGGCGTGGTGCGGCGCAGCTCGGCGGGGATCAAAGAGTCCACGCCTTTTTCAAACTGCGCCATGTCCGGAAGGGCTTGTCCGGCTGCGGCAAACACGCTCCAAATGGCGTTGATGTCGTCGCGCGTGGTGGTCTCGTCCAAGTTGATGCCCAGCATGCTGTCGCCCCATTCAGGGAAGCGGCGCAGGTTCATGCCGCGCTCGCGGGCTTTGGCGGCCAAGGTGGCGGTGGCGTCACCGGTGTTCACCGTGATGGCATCAAACGCGCTGACTTCTGCGTTGCCCCCGCCCAGGCTGAAGCCCATTTGCTGGAGGCCAGTTGCCAAAATATGGGTGTAGCTGGCCACGCGCTGCGCGATACGCTTGAGGCCGTCGGGTCCGTGATAGACCGCGTACATGCTGGCGATCACGGCCAACAGTACCTGCGCAGTGCAGATGTTGGAGGTGGCTTTTTCGCGCCGTATGTGTTGCTCGCGCGTTTGCAAGGCCAAACGGTAGGCGGGGTTGCCGTGCGCATCCACACTCACGCCCACCAAGCGACCCGGCATAGAGCGTTTGTGTTCATCGCGGCAAGCCAGGTAGGCCGCATGCGGGCCGCCGGCACCCATGGGCACGCCGAAGCGCTGCGTGGTGCCAACGACGATGTCCGCACCCCATTCACCGGGGGGAGCCAACAGGGTCAATGCCAGCAAGTCGGCGGCAACTATGAAGGCGGCGTGGTGCTGCCGAATGAGGGCTGCGTCAGCACGAAAGTCATGCACCGAACCGTCGGTGGATGGGTATTGCGCCAAGGCCGCGAAATAGTCGCCACCGGCAAGCAAGCTGTCCCATTCCTCCGCTGACATGGCCACCACCACCTTCAACCCCATGGGTGCAGCGCGGGTTCGCAGCACTTCCAAAGTTTGCGGATGGCAATCGCCCGCCACCACGATGGTGTTGCTTTTGCTTTTCACGCTGCGTTTAGCCAGCGTCATGGCCTCGGCCGCCGCCGTGGCTTCGTCCAACATCGATGCGTTGGATATGGCCATGCCCGTCAAGTCGCACACCATGGTTTGAAAGTTCACCAAGGCCTCCAGGCGGCCTTGTGAAATTTCAGCTTGGTAGGGCGTGTAGGCGGTGTACCAAGCCGGGTTTTCCAAAATGTTGCGCTGAATCACGCCGGGCGTGAGGGTGCCGTGATAGCCCTGACCAATGAAGCTTTTCAGCACTTTGTTTTTGCTGGCAATGCGCTTCATGTCCTGCAGCGCCTGCGCTTCAGACAGTGGCGCGGGCAGCTTCATGGCTTGGCTGCGCGCAATGGCGCGCGGCACCACGGTGTCGATCAAGGCGCGACGCGACGCCGCCCCAATCACGCTGAGCATGTGCGCTTCGTCGGCCTGCGTGGGGCCGATGTGACGCGCCACAAATTCAGTGGCGTTTTCAAGTTCAGCGAGTGATTTGTGGGCAGACATCAACATGGCGGGGTGCTCGGTTTTGTTTCGGACTGATTGGGTGGAAAGACGGTAGGTTGTCCCCCGTTCGGACTGAGGTGTCGAAGGCCAGCGGGGGACTTCGACACCTCAG
>JANYJJ010000206.1 GCA_025358485.1 Burkholderiales bacterium
GTGCGGCGCGGGTTGATGACGCTGGTAGCGGCCCCAAGGCACCCGCCGCTGCGCCGCCTGCGCCCAACATCAACACGCGCGCACCGGCCAAAGCGCGCCGCGCATTCAGTTCGATGTCACGCACCAAGCCGACGCCGTCGGTGTTGTCGGCAAACCAATTTCCTTCTGCGTCAAAGCGCAGCAGATTGCAGGCTTGGGCCAAGGCTGCGCGTTCGCTCATGTGTCCAGACACGCGCCCGGACACGCGCCCAGTCATGCGCTCAGCCATGCTCTTGGCCAAGCTCCACGCGTTCACCTTGAACGGCATGGTGATGTTGCAGCCGCGCCCGCCTGCTTGCGCAAACTCGCGCACCGCGCGTTCAAAGCCGTCCAGCGGACACAGCAGCCTGTCGTAGACCACGTGCTGCCCGGTTTGCTGCGCGAAGCGCGCATGGATGAAAGGCGATTGGCTGTGCGCCACCGGATTGCCGGCGACCACATAGCGATCCGGTGCAGTCACTTCCGTCATTGCCATCCTTGCGATCTTTGAGATCGTTGCAATCCTTGCGATCCCTGCAATTGCCTCAACCGCCGCTCAGCGAAGTCTCCAAGCCTTCTTCGCGCGTGAAGCGGAAGCGCGAGGTGATGACGAGCTGGTCGGCCTTGCGCCGCATGGCGGTTGAAAAATCGCCGAAGGGCGAAGCTGCGCGCACGATGGCAGTGGCGCGCTGATCGAGCAATTTGTCGCCCGAGCTGCGCACGATTTCGGTTTCCACGACGCGGCCTTGTTGATCCACCGTGACGTTCATGGTCAGCTCGCCGTACAACTTCTTGCCCTGGTATTCGGGGAAGTTGCGTGTGCCACGGTCTTCCACTTTGCGGCGCAGTTGGTCGTAATAAAGCGCGTAAACCTCCTCGCGCGTGGCCGGGCTGATGTAGCGCTTTTTAGGGCGCACGTTTTCGTCTTGTATGCGCTTCTCAATCTCGGCCAGCAACTGAATCAGTTGGCGCCGTTTTTCTTCCTGCGCTTGGTCTTGTGCCGAGCCCTGATCGCGCTGCGGCGTGGGCGTGGGCATCAAAGCCAGCTCGTGGCGAATTTGCGTCAGCAGCAAGGTTTGTGTTTCTTGCAGCTTCTCGATTTGCCGGTGCGATTCTTCGTTCGCCTCACCCAACTCAATTTGCTGCGACGGCGGCAAAGGCGAAGTGGCGCGGCCCTTTTCAGCTTCGCCGCCACCGCCCAAGTTGGCCTGCGCTATCGCTTGGGCGTTTTCCGGTTTGTCGTTGGATTTGGAGTTCACCAAAATCACTTCCAACGGCGTGTCGGTGAACACGCGGTTGAAGTTTTCAGGGTCTACAAATCGAAATGTCAGCAACCCGGCGTGCACCACCAAAGACGCCAACAGCGCAATATGCAGGGTTGATAGCTTTTTGAGCACGTTCACTTGATGTTCATGCGGCGGAGGAGGGCACAACCGCGTCGCCTTCCGACATGTCTATCGCCAAGGTCAACGGGCCTGACGACACTGCATCGTCGTCGTCGCCCGCGTTGTCACTTGCGTGATCACTCTGATGGCCAACATCTTCGCCAGAACGCGCAGCCACAGCTTCGTCAATGCGCGCCAGCACGCTGGCATGCACATCGAGCGTCAGCAAATCGCAGCCGTTGATTTTGATTCGCACGCGCGCATTGCGCGGCAAGGTGTCGGCCCCGATGGCGCGAAACACCAGCGGCAGCGTGTCGGCGCGCACCAAGCCACCGGCCATCACCGCCGCGTCCAATTCTTGGATGTCGTTTTGCGCCAAATACTTCAGCGTCCAGTAGCGCTCTATCGCCGACTGGTAGCCGTTGTAGGCGCTGTAGGCCGCATCAAACCCCGAGATCACCGCAAACAGTGCGGTGTCTTTGGGCTTGAACGGAGCCACCAAGGCCGCCGTGCGGCCGTGTTTTGCGACCGCAATGATCTGCCACTGGTTCACCAAATCCACATAGCGGCGCAGCGGCGAGGTGGCCCAGGTGTACTGCGCCACGCCCATGCCGGCGTGCGGCGCGGGCTTGGTGCCCATGCGCACTTTCACGCCGGGTGCCATGCTGGCCTGGCTGCGGTAAATGCCCGGCACACCAAACTCGGCTATCCAACCGCCCCAAGTGCTGTTGGCCAAAATCATGGCCTCGGCGACGATCAAATCCAACGGCGATCCACGCACGCGTGTGCCTATGCCCACCACCTCGTCGCCCAGCGGTTCGCTGCCCTGCACGTTTTCCAGACGGAAGTTGTAGTCGGGGCGGTTGAAGTTTTCAGGCTTGCCACGTGCCACTTCGCGCAGCACTTTCAAGTGCTTGGCCAAGCGAAACGCAAAGGCCAAATCGGCGGCGAATTCATAGTCGGCTGGGGCTTGTCCGGTGAGCGCCGCTTCGGTCACCACGCTGTCAAGTTGGTCGTGGCGCAGGTTGGCCGCAATCGGCACGCGCTCCAGTTTGGTTTCGCTGGCTTTGACTTCCAAAGTGGCTTCGTCAAACGTCACGTACAGCGACACCGCCGGGCAGTCTCGCCCCGCCGTCAAGGTGTAAGCCTGCACCACATCGTCGGGCAGCATGGTGAGCTTGTGGCCGGGCATGTAGACAGTCGACAAACGCTCGCGCGCTACTTTGTCTACCGGGCTGTCAGGCGCAATGGCCAAACCCGGCGCGGCGATATGCACGCCAAAAACAACGGTGCCGGTTCCCAAGCCTTGAACCGACAAGGCATCGTCGATTTCAGTGGTCTGTGAATCGTCAATCGAGAAGGCCTGCACCGCCGCCCGTGGCAGCACTTCTTTGATGGCAGGTGCCGCCAATGCCGGAAAGCCCGTGCCCTTGGCGAAGTTCTCAAACAAGAAGCGCCGCCAGTGAAATTGGTAGGGCGAATCGATGGCCCCGGCCGAGGTCAGCAAATCAAGCGGTGCTTTTTGCGAGCGCTTGGCGGCCTCGACGACGGCCTTGTATTCGGGTGCATTTTTGTCGGGCTTGAACAGAATTTTGTAGAGCTGTTCGCGCACCGACGGCGGCGTGCTGCCGCTGGCCAATTCAGCGGCCCAAGTGTCAATTTGCGCGGCCACCACTTTCTTGCGCTCTATTCCCAGCAAGGCCGCCTTGACGATGTCTTCCGACGCTTTTTTGAAGTTACCTTTGCCCAATCGGCGAAAGTAATGCGGCGCATCAAACAAGCGCATCAGCATGGCGGCTTGCTGCGTCAGGTCGGCCTTGGCGCTGAAGTAGTCGCGTGCCAAATCGCCAAAGCTGAAGTCGGCGTCGCTGGCAAATTCCCAGGCCATGTCGAGGTCGATGTCTTGCGCCATCGCGTGCGCCGCCGCCATCAACTCAGCCGGGCTGGGTTTGTCAAATTTCAACAGCACATTCGCAGATTTCACTTTCACGCGTTTGCCACTGTCGAGCTCGATTTGCGCCGAGCTGTCGGCCTCAGACATCACGCGACCAGCAAAAAATTTTCCGGCGTCTTCATAAAGGGCATGCATAGGGGCGAGATTGTCAACGAAAGCGGGCGGGTGCGCGCTTGGGTCATGGCCTGCCGCTAGACTGAATGCTTCATAGCTTGAAAGCTGCGCACATGATTTGGTTGATCTTTGGATTGGTGCTGTTTTTGGGCGTGCATTCGGTGGCTATCTTCGCGCTGGATTGGCGCCAGCGGCAGTTGGCCGCGCGCGGCGAAGCGGCTTGGAAAGGCATCTACACCGTCGCTTCGCTCGTCGGTTTTGCGCTGATGGTTTATGGCTACGGCGTGGCCCGCCAATCGCCGGTGGTGCTGTACAGCCCGCCCGCGTTTTTGCGCCACATCACCTTGCTGTTGATGCTGCCGGTGTTTGTGTTGCTGTTTGCATCCAACCTGCCCGGGCGCATCAAAACTGCCACCAAACACCCGATGTTGCTGGCCACCAAAATTTGGGCCTTGTCGCATTTGTTGGCCAACGGCACGCTGGGCGCGGTGCTGTTGTTCGGCTCGTTTTTGGCCTGGGCGGTGATGGACCGCGTCTCGGTCAAACGCCGTCCCGGCCCGTTGAAAGTGCTTGGCACCGCGCGGCCGATGAATGACTTGATCGCGCTGGGTTTCGGCTTGGCAACTTACGTGGTGTTTCTGCTGTGGGCGCACCGGTGGTTGATTGGTGTGTCGCCGATACGCTGACTTGGCTAAGCATCAATCGCCTTTTTGATCGCTCGATTTGAAGCGCGTCACATCGACCGGCCGCTGCGCCGCGTGCTTGGTTTTGCGCCCCGTCACCCGCTTGCGCCACATCTCAAAACTGCTGCGTTTCAACTGGCTGCGCATCAGCTTGATGACCTCAGATTCATTCAGCCCAAACTGCGCGTGAATGGCGTCAAAAGAGGTGCGGTCTTCCCAGGCCATTTGTATGACGCGGTCGATGTCTGTGGAGCTCAAGAAGGGTGTTGTGGTCGTCATGTTTTACCTGCCAACATTGTGATGGCGCGCTTCCAGTCTGCGCTGCACCACCCAACACCCACCACCCCAAAGGAAAACCGATGTCCACTGCCGCCACCGTCGTCATTGCCCTCGTGGCCATCATTCACGTCTACTTCCTTGTGCTGGAAATGTTCCTCTGGGACAAGCCCGCTGGGCTGCGTGCTTTTGGGCAAACCCAACAAGCCGCGACCGCCACCAAGGTGTTGGCCGCCAACCAAGGTTTGTACAACGGCTTCTTGGCCGCAGGCCTGTTTTGGGGCTTGAGCATGGGCAGCGCGGGCTTCAGTGTGAAGGTGTTCTTTTTGGTCTGCGTGCTGATCGCCGGCCTGTACGGCGCGGCCACGGCGAGCAAAAAGATTCTGTATGCGCAGGCGCTTCCGGCCGCTGTCGGGCTGGTTTTGCTGTGGCTGTCGTGACAGGGCGCTAAGCTGCGCTACCAGCGATTCAAGCTCTGCCCAATTCAAGCAAATCAGTCGCCATGAAATTTGAGTGGGATCCCGTCAAGGCGGCTGCTAACAAGGCCAAGCACGAGGTCAGCTTCGACGAAGCAAGCACCGTGTTTGGCGATGTACTTTCTGCGAGTGGTCGCGATTTGGCGCACTCGGTTGGCGAGAATCGCTGAGTGAGATTTGGGTCGTCAAGTCAGGGGCGTGTGCTGGCGGTTGTACACACCGACCGTGGCAATGTTGTGCGCATCATCCGTGCGCGGCTTGCTACGCGAAAGGAAAGGAAAATCTATGAAGATGGCTGACCACGAAAATGACCAGATGCGCGCTGAGTATTTGCGCTCTGACCTCGGCCCGTTGGCGCGAGGCAAGTACGCGGCACGGTATGCGAAGGCCACCAATGTGGTGGTCATTGATCCCTCGCTTACCAAAACATTTCCGAACAACGACGCGGTGAACGACGCACTGCGCAGTTTGCTGACGGTTGCTACTGCCGCAGTTGGAGTGGTCGGCCGCACAAGCCAAACGCCACGCAAGCGCGCGGCCAATTAGGTCCCCGGTCCGGAAGCGAAAACCGAGCCGGACTTCGGCTTCTTCCGCTTCGCAGCTCATTTCGATCTGCCCTGTCCAATTTTTGGCTGGATTTTGGGTTGCGGCGAACCCTGAAGGCAGCATGGGCTGATCGTTTGAGTACGTTTTTTCAGTGGTTGTCGTGACAGCGCGATGAATTGGTCGGTTCAGATTTTTGCGCCCTGCACGCACCCGCAAGCTCAACCACCACTTTCACAGCATCACGCAAGTCCTTATTTTTGAAGCATTTTTTGTTACGGCGCTTGCTTTTCAAATGCGCGCTAAGTGCTTGATTTCATTAGACTTTTTTTACAAATTACGTTGCTAAAGGCTCATGCTATGAGCTACAGTGCATATAAGTGCACTTTTGTGAATGTTCGTGGCAAATATCGTTTTTCAGGGACCAGCATCGCTGACGGTGGACGGCAAAGGGCGCATCGCCATGCCGGCGCGTCACCGCGAGCTCCTGAGCGCGATGGGTGTGAGCCAGCTCACCGTCACCAAAAATCCTGAAGGCTGTTTGATGATCTTTCCGCGTCCAGCGTGGGAAGGTTTTCGCGACCGCGTGATGGCGCTGCCGATGGAAGCCAGCGGCTGGAAACGGGTGTTTTTGGGCAACGCGATGGATGTCGAAATTGACGGCACTTCGCGCATCCTGATCGCACCCGAGCTGCGCGCCTCGGCCGGCATCGAGCGCAGCGTCATGCTGCTCGGCATGGGCAGCCACTTCGAGTTGTGGGACGCCGAGCGTCACGCCGCGCACGAGGCGCTGGTGCTGAAGTCGGACATGCCCGACTCGCTTAAAACTTTCAGTTTTTGAGCCCGCGCGCTGCCCCTGCACACCATGACTGCAACGCCGGTTTTTGCCCACACGACGGTGCTCTTGAATGAGGCCGTGGACGCGCTCGTCACCGACCCGAATGGCATTTACGTGGACGGCACCTTTGGCCGCGGCGGCCATTCGCGTTTGCTGCTGGAGCGCTTGAGCCCGACCGGCCGGTTGTTGGCGATAGACCGTGATGCGCAAGCCGTTGCAGCTGCGTCTGAAGGCGACGAACGCATAGCCGATGCACGCTTTTCCGTTCACCACACCAGCTTTGCACACATGACTGCGACGCTGGCCGCCCAGGGCGTGCACCAGGTCAGCGGCTTGTTGCTGGACCTGGGTGTGTCGTCACCGCAAATTGACAACCCCGAGCGCGGGTTCAGCTTCCGTTTTGACGGCCCGCTGGACATGCGCATGGACACCAGCCGGGGCGAGAGCGCCGCGGAATTTTTGGCCCGCGCCGATGAGCGCCAAATCTCGGAAGTGATCAAAAACTATGGCGAAGAACGGTTTGCTGTCCAGGTTGCAAAGGCGCTTGTTGCTCGGCGCGAAAGCGGGAACCCCGTTCGAACCACCACAGCGCTTTCCGAGGTCGTGGCTGGCGCCGTTAAAACCCGCGAGCCGGGCCAGAACCCTGCAACGCGGACATTTCAAGCGCTTCGGATTTTCGTCAACGCCGAGCTTGAGGAGCTCGAACAGGGCTTGAAGTCGGCGGTCGATTTGTTGTTGCCGGGTGGGCGTTTGGTGGTCATCAGTTTTCATTCGCTGGAAGACCGCATCGTCAAAACTTTCATCGCGCGCGAGAGCAAAAGTGAGTTCGACCGGCGTGCGCCTTTTGCTGCGCCCAAGCCCACGCGGTTCGAATCGCTGGGTCGGGTGAAGCCCGGTGAAACCGAGATTCGCGCCAACCCGCGTTCGCGCTCGGCCGTCATGCGGGTGGCGCAGCGCAGCGAAGCGCAGGTGGCGCTGTGATCACGCGCCTCAACGTGCTGCTGCTCCTCGCCTTGTTGGCGAGCTGCATTTACTTGGTGCAGGTGTCATACAACGCGCGGCGTTTGTTTGCCGAGTTGGACCAAGCACAGTCTGCCGAGAACCGTTTGAACACCGAGTTCGAGCGGCTGCAAACCGAGCAGCGTTCGCAGGCCACGCCGCTGTTGGTTGAAAAAACCGCTCGCCAGAAATTGAACATGCGCACGGCCACGCCAGCCATCACGCGCTACGTGGACTATGAGCGCGCGGCGTCTGGCGTTGACACCGCGAAGGGGGCCAAATGAAACTCTTCAAAGGCAAATCTGCTGCTGCTAAGTCTGGTGTCAGCAAATTTGGCGCCAGCAAAGCGTCATCAGCAGCCGTCAATGTGCGCGGCCTTAACTACGCCAGCAGCCCGCTGTTGGCGGCCAAAACGCCGTCGTGGCGATCCAAGTTTTTGGTGGCTTTGGTGGGCCTCAGTTTTTGCGGCCTGATGGGTCGTGCGGTGTACGTGCAAATCATCGACAGCGACTTCTTTTTGCGACAAGGGGAAGCGCGTTACGCGCGCACTTTGGCTTTGCCCGCCAGCCGTGGCCGCATCGTTGACCGCAACGGTTTGATCATGGCCGCCAGCGTGCCGTCGCCGTCAATTTGGGTCAGCCCGAAAGATCTGGACCTTGACGTCGCCAAGCGCAAAGAACTGGCGCGCCTGTTGGGTTTCACGCCCAAGGAATTGACGCAGCGCTTGGACGACAACCCCAACTTCGTGTGGCTGCGCAGGCAGGTGGACGACCCCGTGGCCAAAGACGTGATGGCCCTGAAGATGCAGGGCGTGGGCCAGCTCAGTGAGTACAAGCGCAAGTACCCCGAAGGCGAAGCCGCGGCGCATTTGGTGGGCTACACCAGTGTCGACGACGCGGCCAACGGCGGCATCGAAAAAGCTTTTCAGCAAGACTTGGTGGGCCAAGCCGGAACGCGTCGTGTCATCAAAGACCGCATGGGCCGGGTGGTGGAAGACATAGGCGACAGCGTCTCGGCGGTGGACGGCCAAGAGGTCACTTTGTCCATCGATTCCAAGGCGCAGTTTTTTGCGTATCAACGCATCCGTGACGCCGTGGCCGAGCACAAAGCCAAAGCGGGCAGCGTGGTGGTGTTGGATGTGAAAACCGGCGAGGTGCTGGCCTTGGCCAACTTCCCCAGCTTCTCGCCCGGCAACCGCAAAAATCTGACCGGTGAGCAAGCGCGCAACCGCGCGCTGACCGACACCTTTGAGCCCGGCTCCACCATCAAGCCCTTCATCGCCGCGTTGGCCATGGAAACGGGCCGCGTCACGCCCACCACGGTGATTCAAACCGCGCCGGGCCGCTTGATGATGGGCGGCTTCACCATCAGTGACGCGCATCCGCATGGCGCGCTCACCGTGGCTGAAGTGGTGCAGAAGTCGAGCAACGTCGGCACGGTGAAGATGGCCATGCAGATGCAGCCGCGTGAAATGCACGAGCTGTTCACGCAGATCGGGTTTGGGCAGAAGCCGCAAATCAACTTTCCCGGGGCGGTGTCGGGCCGTTTGCGCCCCTTCAAAACTTGGCGCCCGGTGGAGCAGGCCACCATGAGCTACGGCTACGGCTTGTCGGCCAGCTTGTTCCAAATTGCGCGCGCCTACACCGTGTTCGCGCACGACGGCGAGCTGCTGCCCAGCTCGCTCACCAAGCTTGACGCACCACCGGCTGGCATGCGCGTGATGTCGGCCAAAACAGCTCAAGCGGTGCGGGAAATGCTGCACATGGTCACCCTTGAAGGGGGTACCGCGCCCAAGGCGCAGGCCATGGGCTACTCGGTAGGCGGAAAAACCGGCACCGCCTACAAACAAGAAGGCAAGGGCTACAACGACAAGAAATACCGCGCTTGGTTTGTCGGCATCGCGCCCATCAACAACCCGCGCATCGTGGTGGCGGTGATGGTGGACGAACCCAGCGCTGGCAAGTGGTACGGCGGCGACGTGGCCGCACCCGTGTTCAGCGAAGTGGTGCAGCAAACCCTGCGCACTTTGGGCGTGCAACCCGACTTGGATGTGCGCCAGCAAATCGTCACGCAAAAGTTGCCTGCTGAAGTGGAAAGCTTCTGATGGCGCTGACGCCTTTGAGGCAATCAGCCTCCTCAGGTGACGCGCTCGCATGGCTGAAAGCGCGCGGCGTGCAAGGCTTGACCACCGACAGCCGACGGGTGGCGGCGGGCGATGCTTTCATCGCGTGGCCTGGCTACGCGACCGATGCGCGCGCGCATGTGGCGGGTGCATTGGCGGCGGGCGCGTCAGCGTGTTTGGTCGAGGCGGAAGGCGCGGATGCGTTTGAGTTTGACGACTCCAAAGTGGCTGCTGTGCACGGCTTGAAGGCCGCCACCGGCGACATCGCCAGCGCGTTTTTTGGCCACCCCAGCCAGCGCTTGGATGTGGTCGCCGTCACCGGCACCAACGGCAAAACTTCTTGCGCTTGGTGGACGGCGCAGGCGCTCACGGCCTTGGGTCAGCGCTGCGGTGTGGTGGGCACTTTGGGCGTGGGTCAGCCGCCATTGAAAGCTCAAGCCGCGCAGATTGAATTCAACGGCCTCACCACGCCAGACCCCATCACTTTGCAGCGCGCTTTCAAGCGTTTTGCCGACGAGGGCTTTGCAGCATGCGCGCTCGAAGCGTCGTCGCACGGCATTGAAGAGCACCGCCTGAACGGCACGCAGATCAAGGTTGCCTTGTTCACCAACCTCACGCAAGACCACCTCGACTATCACGGCAGCATGGATGCTTATGGCGCGGCCAAGGCCAAGCTGTTTGCGTGGCCTGGTTTGCAAGCTGCGGTGTTGAATATTGACGATGCTTTTGGCGCGCGCATGAAGCGTGACTTGCAAGCCAGCGCGGTGGCGGCATCGGTGGCTGCATCGGTCGCGGGTTCGGTGTCAGTGACGACCTATTCATCGCGCGGCAGCGCTGACCTGCGCGCCGCCAACGTGGCTTACCGCGACGGCGGCTTGTGCTTCGATGTGATCGAAGGCAGCTCGCGCGCGACGGTGAGCACCGCGTTGATCGGCGACTACAACGTGTCCAACGTGCTCGCGGTGATCGGTGGTTTGCGCGCTTTGGGCGTCACCCTGATCGATGCGGCCTCGGTGTGCGCACAGCTCACGCCGGTGCCGGGGCGCATGCAGCGCGTGTCTGTAAATGCCGCTGCACCTGAAGTCGTCGTTGACTACGCGCACACGCCCGATGCGCTTGAAAAATCTCTGCTCGCGCTGCAAGCCTTGGCCAGCGCGCGCGGTGGCAAGTTGTGGTGCGTCTTCGGTTGCGGTGGCAACCGCGATGCCACCAAGCGCCCCTTGATGGGGGCCGTGGCGCAGCGCTTGGCCCAGCATGTCGTCATCACCACCGACAACCCGCGCTTCGAGGCGCCCGCTTTCATCAACTTGCAAATCGTGGCGGGTTTGAACGGCAACCAGCTCGGCGTGAAGGTGATCGAAAACCGCCGCAGCGCCATACAAACCGCGGTGCGCGAAGCAGCGGCTCAAGATGTCATTTTGATCGCCGGCAAAGGCCACGAGGACTACCAAGACATCAAAGGCGTAAAGCATCCTTTCTCTGATGTCGATGAGGCCTTGGCCGCCTTGGCTTTGCACAAGGCGGTGACATGAGCTTGCCGATGATGACGTTGGCGCAAGCCCACGCCATGCTGCCCGGCTCGGTGTTGGTCGGCAACAGTGACACCGCGTTTCAGCGGGTTCACAGCGACACCCGCAGCCTGCAAGCGGGTGACCTTTTTGTGGCCTTGAAGGGTGAGCGCTTTGATGCCCACAACTTCTTACCGCAAGCCGCCGCTGCCGGTGCGGTGGCGGTGCTGGCCGAGCGCGGTTTGGCGGACGCGTGCCTGAGTGGCTTGCAAGTTCAGGACTCACTGAGAGCATTGGGTCAACTCGGTGCCGCTTGGCGTCAACGCTTCACGTTGCCCTTGATCGCTGTGACCGGCAGCAACGGCAAAACGACGGTCACACAAATGATCGCGTCCATCTTGCGGGCGTGGCATGGCGATGGCGCGTTCGCCACACAAGGCAATTTCAACAACGACATTGGCGTGCCGCTCACGCTGCTGCGCTTGCGTCAAGACAGCGCTGACCAAGTTGGCGGCACGCGCCACCTCGCAGGCGTGGTCGAACTCGGCATGAACCACCCCGGCGAGATTGCGGGCTTGGCGCGCATGGCCGCGCCCACGGTGGCCCTCATCAACAACGCGCAGCGCGAGCACCTGGAATTCATGAGCACGGTCGAAGCCGTGGCGCGTGAAAACGGCACCGTCATCGAAGCCTTGGGTGCGTCGGGCGTGGCGGTGTTTCCGGCCGACGACGCTTACTCGCGGTTGTGGCACGACATGGCCGGTCTGCGGCCTGTGTTGACCTTTGCGTTGCAAGCGCCCGCCGACGTGACGGCCAACGCCACTTGGTCTGTTGACCATTGGAACGTGAACCTGCATCTGCCCAGCGGCGGCCTTGCCTTGCGCTTGCATGTGGCTGGTTTGCACAACGTCAAGAACGCGGCGGCGGCTGCGGCCTGCGCGCTGGCGGCAGGCTGTCCGCTCAGTGCCATCGCGCAAGGTTTGGAGTCGTTTCAAGCCGTCAAAGGGCGTTCGCAGTGGAAGGCTTTGCAGCGCCATGGTCAGGCAGTCAGCCTCATCGACGACAGCTACAACGCCAACCCCGATTCGGTTCGCGCCGCCATCGACGTGATGGCCGCATTGCCTGCGCCGCGCTGGTTGGTGTTGGGTGACATGGGCGAAGTGGGCGACCAAGGTCCGGCCTTTCACGCGGAAATGGGTGCCTATGCCCAAGCGCGCGGCATCGAGCAATTTTGGTGTGTCGGCGACCTGTGCGCGCACGCAGCAAACGCTTTCGCTGGAGCCAGACACTTTGCCAGCATCGACTACATGCTGCACACGCCTGAGCCTGAATTCAACGCCGTCTTGGTCAAAGGATCGCGCTTCATGAAGATGGAGCGCATGGTCGCGCAGTTGGCGCAGCAGGAGGCCACACATGCTGCTTAGCTTGGCCCAGTGGCTGCAAAGCCTCAGCCCCGAATTGGGCTTTTTCCGCGTGTTTCAGTACCTCACGCTGCGCGCGGTGTTGGCGGCGATGACGGCGCTGTTGATAGGTCTTGCCTTCGGCCCCATGGTCATCCGCCGACTCACCGCGCTGAAGATCGGCCAGCCCATTCGCGACTACGGCGTGCAAACGCACTTGGTCAAGGCCGGGACGCCCACCATGGGCGGCGTGCTCATCCTCATCAGCATCGGCATCAGCACCTTGTTGTGGTTTGACTGGAGCAACCGCTTTGTGTGGATCGTGATGGTGGTGACCTTGGGTTTCGGGGCCATAGGCTGGGTTGATGACTGGCGCAAAGTGGTCGACAAAAACCCCGAAGGCATGCGCTCGCGCGAAAAGTTTTTTTGGCAAACGGTGATCGGTTTGATCGCTGCGCTGTACCTCGCCTTCAGCGTCAGCGAAACCTCCAACATGCGCGTGTTGGAGTTGTTTTTGCGCTGGATCCAAAGCGGCTTTTCGAACGACCTGCCGCCCAAGGCCGACTTGATGCTGCCCTTCTTCAAAACCATCAGCTACCCGCTGGGCGTGTTCGGATTTCTGATGCTCACTTGGTTTGTGATCGTGGGCATGAGCAATGCCGTCAATCTCACCGACGGCTTGGACGGCTTGGCCATCATGCCGGTGGTGATGGTGGGCTCGGCATTGGGCATCTTTGCTTACGTGACTGGCAGCTCGGTGTTCTCAAAATACCTGCTCATTCCCTACATTCCAGGTGCCGGTGAGTTGCTGATTTTTTGCGCCGCCATGGCCGGGGCAGGCCTCGCGTTTTTGTGGTTCAACGCTCACCCTGCGCAAGTCTTCATGGGCGACGTTGGCGCACTGTCATTGGGTGGTGCTTTGGGCACGATTGCGGTGATCACGCGACAAGAAATTGTGCTGGGAATCATGGGCGGGATCTTCATGGCCGAGGCCGCCTCCGTCATGCTGCAAGTGGGCTGGTTCAAGTACACCCGCAAGCGCTACGGCGAAGGCCGCCGCCTGTTCAAGATGGCGCCGCTGCACCACCACTTTGAGAAGAAGGGCTGGAAAGAAACGCAAGTGGTTGTGCGCTTCTGGATCATCACCATGTTGCTGTGCTTGGTGGGCCTGGCGAGCTTGAAGTTGCGTTGATGAAGCACCTGCAAAACCTTCATGTGCTGGTGCTCGGCCTGGGCGATTCGGGCTTGGCGATGGCGCGTTGGTGCGCCTCACATGGCAGTGTGGTCAGCGTGTGGGACACGCGCAGCCCGGCACCGCAAGCGGCAGCGCTGGCGCAGCACGTGCCCGGCGCGAGGGTGCTGAGCGGGCCGCTGACGCAGGCCAGCTTCGAAGGCATGCAACTCGTTTTGAAGAGCCCGGGCTTGTCGCCGCTGGACCCGCGCATCCAAGCCCCACTGTCTGCCTCTGAGCTGCCGGTGCAAAGCGAGCTCGACTTGTTTGCCCGCGCCTTGGTCGATTTGAAAGAAGACCAAGGCTACGCACCCAAAGTGCTGGCCATCACCGGCACCAATGGCAAAACCACCACCACATCCATGACTGCGTTGTTGATTGCGCGCACCGGCAAACGCGTGGCCGTGGCCGGCAACATCGGCCCGACCATGTTGCAAACATTGGCGGGTGCCATCGCCGCCGATGAATTGCCAGAGGCATGGGTACTGGAGCTGTCGAGCTTTCAACTTGACAACGTCAAACACTTCGAGCCCGACGCCGCGGTGGTGCTCAACCTCAGCGAAGACCACCTCGATTGGCACGGCACCATGGCGGCCTACACAGCGGCCAAAGCGCGTGTGTTTGGCGACAACGCGGTCATGGTCATCAACCGTGACGACGCGGCGGTGGAGCGTTTGATTCCCGCCGCAGTGCCCGGCAGAGGCCGCTTCGCGAAAGCAGTGACACGCAACGTGGTGCGCTTCGGCACCAGCGCACCCACGCTGCCCGGCGACTTTGGCTTGAAGCTTGAAAACGGCATTCCGTGGTTGGTGCGCGCGCTTGAATCTGACGAAACCATCAAGCGCGTTCGTAAAACAAGCGGCAAACCCACCGAAGCTGAAGAGCTGCACATCCAACGCCTTATGCCGGCTGACGCCTTGCGCGTGCGCGGTCGTCACAACGCGGCCAACGCGCTGGCCGCGTTGGCGCTGGCCACTGCCGTCGATTGCTCGCTGGCACCCATGCTGCACGCGCTGCGCGACTACGCCGGCGAGCCGCACCGCGTGCAGTTCATCGCCACCGTGGGCGGTGTCGATGCGTTTGACGACAGCAAGGGCACGAACGTCGGCGCCACCGTGGCCGCACTCAACGGCTTGGGTGACGACCGCGCACCGAGCAAGCTGGTGGTTATTTTGGGCGGTGATGGCAAAGGCCAAGACTTCGCGCCGCTGGCCGCACCTGTTCGCCAGCACGTGCGCGCGGTCGCCACCATCGGGCGCGATGCCGCGCTGATCGAAGCCGCCTTGGAAAACAGCGGCGTCACCGTGCAGCGTTTTGACGCATTGCAAGCCGCCACGCGTTGGGCTCACGGCCGCGCGCACGCAGGCGATGCGTTGCTGCTCAGCCCCGCTTGCGCCAGCCTTGACATGTTTCGCAACTACGGCCACCGCGCTGATGTGTTTGTGGCTGAAGTGCAGGCCATCGCGGCCGATCAAGGCGAGGTGATCGCATGACCACGCTCGGCGGCTTCGATGCTGTCAGGGCACGCGTGATGTCGGTGTTCTTGTCAATATTCAAGCGCGGTGAAGCCACTGAAGGCAAAGCCGTTCCGGTGCGCGATTGGATCAACGTGGGGCGGGGCTCGGGGTCTGGCGCAGGTTTGGGTTCGGGTTCGGGTTCAAGCGTGAGCACGGGCATGGGCGCAAGCGCTTCGGCCCGCGTGCTGGGCTTCGACCAAGCCTTGTTGTGGATGACCGTGGCGCTCATCGCCCTGGGCGCGGTGATGGTCTACAGCGCCTCCATCGCTTTGCCCGACAGCCCCAAGTTTGCCAAGTACGCCGCCACGCATTTCATTTCGCGCCATGTTTTGTCCATCGCAGTCGCTTTTGTTTTTGCGACGGTGGTGGTGCAGATTCCCATGCGTTTTTGGGAGAAAGCCGCGCCCTGGATTTTTGTGTTGGCGCTGTTGTTGTTGGTCGCGGTGTTGATTCCAGGCATTGGCAAAGTGGTCAACAAATCGCGCCGCTGGATTCCGTTGGGCGTGATGAACTTTCAGCCGAGTGAGCTGGCCAAATTGGCCATGGCCATGTACGCCGCCAGCTACATGGCGCGCAAGATGGACTCACAAAAATTTGACGCCAGCGAAAACTTCATGCGCGCCGTGTGGCCCATGGCGGTGGCGCTGGGCGTGACGGGTGCGCTCTTGCTGCGCGAACCCGACATGGGTGCCTTTATGGTGGTCGCTCTCATCTCCATGGGCATTTTGTTTTTGGGCGGCGTGAACGGCCGCATGTTCTTGCTGAGTGCTGCGGTGCTGGTGGGCAGCTTTGTGTTGGTGATCGCTTCAAGCACCGAAAAGCGCGAGCGGATCTTTGCCTACTTGAAACCCTGGGACCCGGAGTACGCCTTGGGCAAGGCATATCAGTTGACGCACTCTTTGATTGCTTTTGGGCGCGGTGAAATTTTGGGCCAAGGCTTGGGTTCGAGTGTGGAGAAGTTGCACTACTTGCCGGAAGCGCATACCGACTTTTTGCTCGCCGTGATTGGTGAGGAGTTGGGTTTCATCGGCGTGGCCTGTGTGATCGTGGCTTTCTTCTGGTTGGCGCGGCGCTTGTTTCACATTGGTCGTCAGGCGATTGCGTTGGACCGAGTGTTTGCGGGGTTGTATGCACAGGGCATAGGCATTTGGATGGGTGGGCAGGCCTTCATCAACATGGGGGTGAATTTGGGGGTGTTGCCCACCAAGGGGTTGACGTTGCCGTTGATGTCGTTTGGTGGGTCGGCCATCGTGATGAACATGGTGGCGTTGGCGATTGTTTTGCGGATTGATATTGAGAATCGTCAACTGATGCGGGGAGGGCGGGCATGATGGTTTTTGCCTTCTTTCCAACTGCGTTGCACCGCGTCGGGATGGCGTCCCGACGGCCGCCTCACTTTCTTTGCTTCGCCAAAGAAAGTAAGCAAAGAAAGGCGACCCGACGCCACCGCCCCGCTGCGCGGGGTGCGCTGCGGTGCTCGGTCTGGCCGGGGAAGGGGCTCAAACTCGCCCCGAGTACGGGACTCAAACAGTCGCCCCTTCTTGTCCCGTCCAGCCCTGCGCTCCTCGCCG
>JANYJJ010000212.1 GCA_025358485.1 Burkholderiales bacterium
GATAGCGGCTGTGAAGCTGCACACGCTGCTCGATCTGCGCGGCAACATTCCGTCCTTCATTTTCATCAGCGACGGCAAGATGCACGACGTCAACATCCTCGACCACCTGACGCCGGAGCCCGGCGCCTTCTACGTGATGGATCGCGGCTACGTCGATTTCACGCGGTTGGCGCGGCTCGACGAGGCCGGAAGCTTCTTCGTCACGCGGGCCAAGTCGAACATGAAAGCCCGCCGCCGCTATTCACGCCCCGTTGATCGTTCGACGGGCTTGATCTGCGATCAAACGATCGTGCTGACAGGCTTTTACACGCGCCAGGGTTTTGAGAACCCGCTGCGCCGCGTCAAATTCAAGGACCCGGGAACTGGAAAAACGCTGGTGTTCCTCACCAACAACTTCGCCTTGCCGGCCATGACCATCGCCCGGCTTTACAAATACCGCTGGCAGGTCGAGCTGTTCTTCAAATGGATCAAGCAGCATCTGCGCATCAAACGATTCCTGGGCACCAGCGAGAACGCGGTGAAGACGCAGATCTGGTGCGCAGTGTCGACCTACGTGCTGATTGCCATCGTCAAAAAGGAGCTTCATCTCGATGCGTCGCTCTACACATGTCTACAGATCTTGTCGGTGTCGGTCTTCGAGAAGACCGAGGTTTCACGCGCCCTGCAGCCCGATCGTTCCCAAATCGAACCCTTGCCCGCCGCTAACCAATTGATTTTGTTCGACTTTTAACCGGACACTACTGAACTGTTGCATCCACGCGGCAGGTGCGACGCGCCGATTTGAAATGCGCACAGCGTGACAACAAGCACCGTCTGACTTTCGCGGGTGCGCCGTCTTCATGTAGCGGCCGCAGCAGCTGCCTTTGCCGCAGTCGTTTCGGTGGGCGATGGCGGTGTTTGTGGTGGTGTGGGTGGCCCAGGCAGTGCCACCAAAGCAAGGCGCGCAAACGGATCTCCCAGCGTCACAGCCAGGCACGGTTTCTCGGTGGCCTGCGCGCGCGCGGCGGCGCAGGCCACGACCAACAGCGTACTCACCGCGCCGACAAAGCCGGTGACGGTTCCCAGCACACGCATGTCTTGCTCGGTGTCGAGTTCTGCACCCAGGGCGAGCGCGCTGGTGTGGAACTCGCCACCGCGCGCGCTGTGTTGATCAGCGTCGCAGGCGATGGCGGTCACCGCTTCGCCGCCAAGCCGCGCGGCCATGAGCGCTTGGGTCATGGCCTGCGACAACACCTCGCTAGAGACGCGGCCAGGCGCATCGACCGACTTGTCTCGCACAAGCACCGCAGGTCGGTGCAAATGGGGCACCGGGATGTCAGCCTCGGGATTCAGCGGCCAAGCTGCATCGGCCAGCACCAAGACGGCGGCGGCCTCGCCGGGCATGCGGCCTTTGGGTCGTTTCGCGGCCGTGAAGAGCTGGCCGCTGCGCTCAAGCGCTTCGACCGCCGAGTCGCTCAACATGCTGTGACAGGCCGCAACGATCAAAGGCTCTTGATGTCCTTCACGAGTCATGGTTTGCAGCAGGCGATCGGCGTGGGCCCAAAGCGCTTCGCCGCTGCCTGCCAGCGACGAGATCACAAAATTTGCTTGCGGAACGGGCAAGTCGCCATTTGCGCGGATCAGCTCTGCCGCGAAAGCCACACCCAGCTCCTGCTCAAAGGCTGTCCAGTCGGCTGGCCAGCCCAACAGCAATCGCACTTGCTTGGCAGCAGCTTGATCGCGCGGCGGGCCGGACAAAGACTGCGGCGGTTTAAAACGGTCAGCCCAAGGTGCCAGCACACCCACTGCTTGCAACAGGGGTTGCTGCAAAGCCGAAAGGGCGCGCTTGACATGGTCAGGCGGGCTCAGCTCAGCCCACTCGGGTCGCTTTGCCCGAGCGGTGTTCAGCGGCGCTTCAAGCAAGGCATCCAGCTCGCTGATGGCGCTGGCATCCAAGGCCTTGATTCGTGCGGTCAACACGGGCAAGCCGTCTTCGTCGGTGAACTCGGCATCCAGCGCCGGGCGCGGCAAACCAGCCAGCACCGCTTCTTGCAACTCGGCCGCCGATTCACCCGCCGCGCACACCAGACTGGCCCCAAGCAATTGCACAGTCGCGTGGCGGCGCTCTTCGTCAACACCCCCACCAGCAGGCTTGGACGCTGCCGCAGCGGTCGTCGCAGCCGCCGCCGAAGCCGCAACTGCCGCTTGGCGCCGCGCCGCACCCTGCCAAGCCCAGCGCAGCATCAAAGCCAGCGCAAACACGGTCAGCGGAAGCAGCGCCAAGTAGACAACGATGTCGCGCGTGTTCATGTCGTGCGAATTGGCTTCCCAGCGCCACAACACCGTCACCCACACGCCGCAGCTGATGAGTACAAAAAGGGCTGCGCCCTTGACAAAGTTACTCACTCAAATGCCCATGCGCGGCACCACATGAAAGTGGCGCGCGGCCACCGTGCGCGTACACGATGATCCAGCGCGCGCTTTGGCACGGCTGCACGGCCGCAGCAAACTTCCTGCGAGCATCCCGCCGATGCGCATCAGTCTGTGGTCGAGGTCTGTGACGCCAGCAGCGTCGCGCCGCAGGCTGTTTTGTCACCGTGGCGTGCGGCTGCCATGCCGTCGATGGTGCATGTCGGGTCACCGGTAACGATCACCGTGGTGCCGCCGTGGCCCTTCCTGGGACAAGTCACTTTGTCGCCTACGCGCGCAATCGGCTTGCCGGCTGCGTCGGTGGTGCTGGCACCCTGAATCACCACACCACCGTGGTCGGTTTTGTCACCCACGACTATGAAAGGTTTGCTCACAACGACTCCGCGAATTTTGGGGCTGGCCGTCCAGCGCGCTGGACGATTCTGTTCAAGCTGGGTGTTCAGCGCGCTGATTGATTCCGTTTAATTCAGCTCAGTGCACGGCCGCTGGGCCCGTGTCGCTGCGCTGTTGTAGCACACCGTCTCGACGCAATTCAACGTGGCCGTAGTCTTTGATGCTGCGCCAACTGCCGCCCCAAGTCATGCCCACGGATCGAGCCACTTCGCCGTACAGCGCGTAGCCGCTCGCAGCCCAGCGGTCTTGTTCGGAAATGACGATGCGTCCATCGCGCACGAACGCACAGTCGGCGGCCAGGCCAAATTGGTGGTAACTCTGGAACGCGCCTGCCTGCGTGACCTGGGGCCCCAGCGCGGCGAGTTGTGCTTGGCGGTCTGGACTGCGGTAACCCTCCAGCAGCACCATGTCGTAGCCGTGCTGATCGCGCATGATTTTGAAGACCACGAGCAAGCGCTGGCGGAATTCTGAGTCGAGCAGTTCCCATTGCCGACTGGCCGTGCGGATCAACGGGCGCGCTTGCTCGACCTCGCGAGTGGTGAACCAATCGGGCGGCACGGGCGCAGGTGGAACCAGTTGTTCACCGCGCAGCAGCAACGCGACTTGTTCATTCACCTCGCGGCTTTGCCGGTGGTCATAGCCGTCCAAGTCAACGAACCCGCGCAGCGCCAGCGCCAGCAATGGCGCCAGAGCCAACACCGTGCCCCCCGCTATCAGCAAGCGTCGATTTCGTGCCACCCAACTGACCGCTTGCACTGACTGCGTGCCCACCACATCCACCACGCGCTGCGCGCTGCGCTGACTGCCACCGGTGATGGAGCGCTGTGCCGCTGCGCCGCCGGCAAACAAACGCTGCCCCCAAGCAATGAAGCGCGCGCGCACGGAAGGCAACAGCCAAAGCGCCAAAACGGCAGTGGCCAATGCGAAGTACAGGGCGACGAAGAAAACCATCAATTCAAATTTCAGTGGTTTCAGGAGGCCAGAGTATGCAGGGCACCGCTCGTGCGAAATCCCCCCTCATCGCGGGTACCCAAAGCTACATCTCGATGCGTTTCACGGCCCTAAAATGAATCGCGATAAAACCAGATCATGCTCATCCGCGCACGGCATCGGCTGCGCAGAGATCGGCCCAGGAGTACATGTTTGTCAAACTCAGACGTCACCCCAGAAACTCCGCGCGCTGCGCCTGCCGCGAACAAACCCAGCTTGATGGGCGAGGCAGTCAACGCTCCCGCGACTCCAAAATCGCCTGACAAGAACACGCGGATGTTGCGTGAGCTGGAATCAATGAACGGCCAGCGCGCGCAAGGCCCGGCCCGCAAGTTGACCCTTTGGTTTGGTGCGGCTGCGCTGGTGGCGGCTGCGGGTGCAGCTTGGTGGTCGCAGCAGAGCGCCGTGAAGACACCGCGGCCTTCCCCAAGTGGCCAAGCCGTCGTTGTGCCAGTAAAGGCACCGGCCGCGCTGCCTGTGGCTCAAGTGGCTGAAAACAATCAAGCCGCCGCGAGTCCTGCGGCACCGGCCCGCAGTTCGATGGACATCGCGCCCTCTGTGGCCCGCATCGAAACAGCTTCCGCCGCGACGGCGGCTGCCGTTCCTGCGGTCACGACTTTGGCGCTTGCTGGTGCAGTAGCGGCTCCTGCCGTGGCTCTGAATGCAGCCGCGCCCAACATATCAGCACCGCCGAAATCTGTTGCTGCCGCGGCCCAGCCGTCAGCCAAAACGCGAGTCGCCAAAACAAGCAAAACGGCCAAGTCCACCAAGACTGCAAAGCAGCAACGGCAAGCCAAACAACAACTCGCCAAGGCAAAGAAGGGTCAACAAGGTTCTGCTGCGCCCACGCGCTTGGCCAAGGCGACAGCGACGGGTGTGCTCGCCGCCGCACCACCAGCGGCTGGAGCTGGCAAAGACGCCGACATTTTGTTGCTGAGCGCCCTGCTCGCTCACGTGTCACGCGATGGTCAAGCTGCACCAACTTCCGCGCCAACGGTCGCGCAGGCTCAGCAAACCATTGCACAAGTTGTTCAGCGGTGTGAGGCTCGTGGCGGCAAAGACAGCGCCGAAACCATTGAGTGCAGAAGGCGAATTTGCGACGGCTACTGGGGCAAAGCGCAGGCCTGCCCGGTCAACCTCGCGCCCAAAAAGGAATAAATCCGTGGTCGCAGAAGCTCCTGGGCCGTCTGATGTTTTCAACACCCTCAACTTCACCAGCACCACCCGTCTGTACCGCTTGAGCGCCCAAGGCGAGCTTGCCAGCCTGATGGTCTATGCCTGGAATTTCCGGTGTCTTTTTTTCAGACACTACTGGGCACCGAGCAAATAGTGTTTTGGTTTGTGGTTTTGAGTGCAGCGAGCCTTTTTTTCGCAAGCTCGGCGCTGGCACGAGCGATTGGCGCGGTGGCTCGGTGCAATTTTGAGTTTTACGCGAGCGCTGAGTGGCTTGCACAGACGCGACGCCCGCACCGGAACTTGATGACCTGCAGCAGCGCGCGGTGCTGACCGATGCATCACCACAGATCAAACGAACGTGACTTTGGTGCGAAGACGCCGCTTGAAACACAAAATAAAACCGGGCCGCTAGGGCCCGTTTTTACTCGATTGTTGGCGGAGTGGACGTCAATCGAACTGGCGTTCCAAGACGTTCCGAGACATCCCGACATCGCGTGTAGGTCATTGATTTGTATTGATTTTCTTGCCGACCTCGTCCACAGTGGTTCCAGAGCGTTCCGCTGAAGCGCAACGCGCACTGTAGGTACAGATGTAGGTAGAGAAATGCGAAGTCCAATGCATCGGTTGTCCGCACGCA
>JANYJJ010000005.1 GCA_025358485.1 Burkholderiales bacterium
CATGTTGGAATTTTTGTTGAAAGACCCGGTCATCAACCGCGGTGTCGAAAAAATGATCACCGTGGGTCCGCTTGATCGCGGCGCGAAAGACTATTTGAAGCGCCACGCCAGCCACCCCATTACCTTTGTCAACACCCTGCCCTCGCCCACCGGCCTGGCCAACACGCTGGTGTTTGTGAGTGACCGCAACGACGACGCGGCCATCACCGATGTGCTGTTTGAGCAAGGCCACTTGAACATGATTCGCGAGCGCGATTTGGCTGCTCGCTTCACGATGTAGTCGACCGTATTTTTTGGATTTTTGGAGCTTTCCCCATGACCGACATGACAGATGCTGTGCACCTCACTGGTGCCGACCACTTCACTGGTGCCGACCACCACACCGGCGTGCAAACCACCAACGACCCGCGAGACGTGGGCGGTGTCCGTTTGCAGCAAGCCATGCAGCGCTTGGGCCGCCACCCGGTGCTGCGCAGCGCGATGATTGATTTGCTGAAGCGAGCCGAATCTCAACTCGACTACGCAGGCCCGGTGCGCGAAGACGTGACCGGCCCCATCGTTGATGCCATGCACGGCGACAACGACCGCTATGAGAAGACCTTGGCCGATGGCACCAAGTTCAGCTTCTTGTTTCGCACAAAAATTGCACGCGACTTTTTGATGTCTGACCAAGAACGCCCCAACCATGTGTGGGAGCCGCAAACCACCAAGCTGCTGCTCAACCTTTCGCAAGGCTTGCAAGGCGATGTGGTGGTCGGTGGTGCCTACTTTGGCGACCAAGCCATCTTGGTGGCGCGCAACCTTGCGCAAAACCTTGCGCAAAATCACACCGTGCACTGCTTCGAGCCCAACGCCGAACAAGCCACCATGCTGGCGGGCAACGTCAACCTGAACCGCTTGAACAATGTGCGCGTCAACAAAGTGGGCCTGTGGTCACACAGCAATGTGCGCTTGAAGTTGGACGGCTTTGACTCGTTTGCCAACGCCATCAGCGCCAGTGCCAATGACAAAGACGCCTTCAGCACGGTGAGCATTGACGACTACCGCGCGCAAAACAAAGCCAAAGTGGGCATGATCCAACTCGACATCGAAGGTGCCGAGTACGGTGCCCTGCTGGGTGCTCACAAAACGCTGTTGGAAGACAAGCCGCACGTGGTGTTTGAAGTGCATCGTCACTACGTGGACTGGACTCACGGTCTGGCGCAAACCGACATTTGCCATTACTTGGCCGGCCTGGGCTACACCCTTTTCGCAGTGCGCGATTTCAACTCGCACATTGACATGGGCAACCGACCCATCGAGCTGATTCCGGTCGACAAGGTTTATCTCAACGGCCCGCCGCACGGCTTCAATATGCTGGCAGTGCAAGACCCGTCGCGTGTTCAAGGCGCAGGGTTTCACATCGTTGAAAACGTCAGCCCGAAGTTGCTGGCGCACAAAGATCCGGTGTTGCACCACCCGGTCGGCGGACTGTGAGCTGAATGCGCAATCGGCTGTGCGCAAAGCCACACTCATAGGCGGCAACGGTTACGTCGGCCGCCATTTGCTGGCGCGCTTGCAGCGCGACGGCTGGGCCTGCTGGGTGCCGCAGCGCGACGACCTCAAGCTCATGCACCGCGACTTGGGCCATGTGTTTTATTGCGCCGGCTTGACAGCCGACTACGCCGAGCGGCCGTTTGACACCGTCGAGGCTCACACCTCCTTGCTGAACCAAGTGCTGCGCGACACGACCTACGCCTCGCTGGTGTATTTATCGTCCACGCGTTTGTATGACGCCCTAGGGAACACCACCAGCACAGAAGCCGTGACCGAAAACGCATCCCTCACGCTCAACCCCAACGACCCGCGCCATGTGTACGACCTGTCGAAAGCGCTGGGTGAATCCCTTTGCCGCGTGGCCGCCAACGGACGCGCCCGCGTGGCCCGCTTGTCATGCGTGTGGGGTGGCGACCACGGCAGCGAAGGCTTCTTGCCTGAACTGATGCGCAGCGTGGTCACCGCCTGCAAGCAGCAAGGCAAACATGCGCACCTGCAAGTCAATTCATCGCCCCATTTCAAGCGCGACTATGTGCACATCGACGACGTCATCGACGCCCTGATGGCTTTGGCCGAACAACCGGGATTCGGCATTTTCAATGTCGCCGGTGGCCGCAACATCAGCAACGGCGAATTGTTCCAGTGCATCTTGGACGCCAGCGGTTGCAAAGTCGAAGCCACCAACAACAAGTTGGCCCCGGCCTTGCCTCGCATCTCGATAGAGCGCATGGCGCAGACCTTAGGCTGGACACCCACCGACGCCCTGCAACGCCTTGGCATGCAGTTCAAAAGCGATCTTGCCCATGCTTGAATTGGTGCAATCCAGTCGTGCCGATTTGCTGCGTTACGTGGCGCGCCAACTCGACCATTTTTTTCCTGACGAAGCCGCAGGTGTTCGCGACACGCTCGACGCGGAGCTTGACGCCGCGATGTTGCGGCTGGAACGCTGCATCAATGAAGTGCGCATGTGGAAGCACGGTCACTTTGATGCGCTGCATTCATCGCAGTACACGATCTTTTTGTACTTCCTCGCCAACACCTTGTGGCGCAGCGGTGCCGACCCGCGCGTGTGCAGCAAGCTGTTCGGCCTGAACAAGGCACTCAACGGCATTGACCTGTTCTACGAGATCGAGATGCCCGAGGTCTTTTTCATCGGCCACTCGGTGGGCATCGTGCTGGCCAAAGCCACTTACGGCGAGCGCTTGGTGATTTACCAAAACTCCACCGTCGGAAAAAACCACGGCACCGCACCGGTGTTGGAAGCAGGCGTTGTCATGTACCCCAACACCGCCATCATCGGCCGCTGCTTGGTGCGCGAAGGCAGCGTGATTGCGCAAGGCGTGAGCGTGATCAACCAAAACACACAGGCGCACAGCTTGGTGTTTCAGAGCGAGCGCGGCGGCTTGGTGTTCAAGGCGTCGCAGCGCGATATTTCGGGCGACATCTTTCGCGCCTGAGCTTGCCGCCGGTGATGACGCTGGGGGCGATGCTGTGCAGGCGCTGCATGGGTGCTGCGTGGTTGCCGTGGGTGTGCTGTGTTCATCACGTTGCTTCTCGTGAAAAAATCGAGCTTCGCCGCAAAGTGCGTTCACCAGCCCCACAGCCAACAGACCTAGAGACTTCACCACCATGAACATCGTCATCACCGGCGGGGCCGGATTTTTAGGCGCGCGTTTGGCCCGAACACTGCTCAGCTCAGGTCAGTTGTCGCTGGCGGGCAAGCCCGCACTGACCATCAGAACCATCACCCTGGTTGACCGCGCTGCGCCACCCACCGATTTGCTGCGAGACAGCCGCATTCAAACGCTGGTGGGCGACCTGAACCAGCTTTTGGATCCACCGAAGCCGTCAGATCCGTCAGACCCGTCGATGCCACACAGCGCCGCAGCCGTGCACAGCGTCTGGGCCCAGGCCGACGTCGTGTTTCATTTGGCTGCTGCTGTCAGCGGTGAATGCGAAGCCGACTTTGATTTGGGCCTGCGCAGCAACATTGACGCGACACGCGCGCTTTTGCAAATGTGCCGGTCAGTCAAGACCCAGCCCACGGTGGTGTTCGCCAGCTCACTGGCGGTGTTCGGCAGTTCGGCTGCGCAGCCCCTGCCCTCTGTCATCGACGACCGCACTTTGCCCACGCCGCAAAACAGCTACGGCATCCAAAAATTCATCGGCGAACAACTGGTGGCCGACTACGGGCGCAAAGGTTTCATCCGCGCTCGCAATGTGCGACTGATGACGGTGAGCGTGCGCCCAGGTCAAGCCAATGGCGCGGCGTCCAGCTTCTTGAGCGGCATGATTCGCGAGCCGCTGGCTGGCGTGCGCGCGGCCTGTCCTGTGGCCAAAGAAACCGCGGTGGCGCTGGCTTCGCCGGGCCGCACGATAGAAGGCTTGATCCGCGCGGTGCAGGCCAGCGACGCCGATTGGGGTGCGCGCACCGCCGTCAATTTGCCCGCGCTCACGGTCACTGTTTCCGCGATGGCCGCAGCGCTTGAAAAGTTGGCCGGCAAAGCCACCGCCGACTTGATTGACTGGGTGCCCAACGCCGCCATTGCAAGCATCGTGACGAGTTGGCCCTCACGCATCGATGCGGCCCGAGCACGCGCTTTGGGTTTGCTGCCCGACCCTGATTTCGAGAGCATCGTCGCCGCCTACATGCACGAGAACATGCGCGAAAACCCGCGCTAGGGACTGCTCGCTTAGCAGCAACAATTCATTCGCTCGTCGAGCGCGGGCAGACGCCCGCGACTGCGCAAATCAACTTTCCCATTCCCCTCAGGACGCCTGTATGAAATTCTCTAAACTTTTGATCGGCCTCAGCCTGGCCCTCGGTTTTGTGGCCACCACCCATGCGCAAACCACCACCATGCGCATCAGCATTTCGGTGGCGCAAAACTCGCACCAAGGCATCGCGATTGACACCTTTGCCAAGGAAGTTGAAAAACGCACGGGCGGCCGCTACAAGGTGCAAACCTTCTACGCTGGTGCCTTGGGCGGCGAGCGCGAATCGATCGAAGCGGTGCAACTTGGCACCCAAGAGTTGGCCTTCTCATCCACCGGCCCCATTCCCAATTTCGTGCCCGAAACCAAAATTTTGGACGTGCCGTTTTTGTTTCGCGACAAGCCCCATGCGCGCGCTGTGCTCGACGGCCCCATTGGTCAAGATTTGCTCACCAAGTTTGACGCCAAGGGATTCAAAGCACTCGCGTGGGCCGAGAACGGCGTGCGCCACATGACCAACAGCAAACGCGACGTGAAGGCACCCGAAGACCTCAAGGGCCTGAAGATGCGCACCATGGAAAACCCAGTGCACATTGCGGCTTACAAGGGCCTGGGCATCGTGACCACGCCGATGGCCTTCCCCGAGGTGTTCACTGCTCTGCAACAAGGCACGGTTGACGGCCAAGAAAATCCGCTGTCGGTCATCATGTCGGCCAAGTTTGACCAAGTGCAAAAGTACTTGTCGCTGACCGGCCACGTGTATTCACCCGCCATTTTTGTGATGAACAAAGCGGCCTTTGAAAAGCTGGCGGCTGCCGACAAAACCGCCTTCGTTGAAGCGGCCAAGGAAGGCACCAAGCTGAACCGCGCTCGCGTAGACCAGGACGATGCCACTGGCGTGACCGACCTGCGCGCCAAAGGCATGACGGTGATAGAGAACGTCGACAAAGCCAAATTTGTGGCCATGCTGGCACCGGTGAACGCCGAGTTTGAAAAGCAGTTTGGCAAAGCCAACTTGGACGCCATCCGCGCTGTCAAGTAAGCAAAAATCAACGGCTAGCGATCACTGCCCGCACCCATGATCAGTGGGATGCGGGCAGTTTCATTTTTCTAAGCGCTGTTTGGCGCCGCATGCACAAGGTCAGCCTGACGTGAAGCAAACTTTCCTGAACTTTGAACACCGCACCACCCAGTTCTCCATGATGGTGGCGTGCCTGATGCTGGTGGCGGCGTCAAGTTTGGGCATGTTCCAAATCATCACCCGTTTCGTGCTGGAGCAGCCCGCCGAGTGGAGTGAAATTCTGATTCGCCTCAGCCTCATCTGGATGGTGTTCATGGGCATACCCATGGCCTTTCGGCAAGGTGCCATGGTGACTGTGGACGTGCTTTACCGCTGGAGTTCGCCGCGCATCAAGCGCGTGCTTGACGCCGTGGTGTGCGTTGCCGCGTTGGCCTTGATCGGCGTCATCTTGTGGTGGGGCTGGGACTACGCTTTGCGCGGGCGCGTGCAGTCGATGGCGGGCTTGGAGTCGTTGTCGATGTTCTGGGGTTACGTGGCCATGCCGGTGGGTGCGGCCTTCAGCGTGTTGGGCATCGTTGCCAACTACCTCGACCCACAGCGCAATGAGTTGGAGACCGCGCAATGAGCATCGTGATGATTTGCACCATGGTGCTGTGTTTTGCGCTGACGGTGTCGGTGGCGGTGTCCATCGGCTTGGCGTCGATCTTGGGGATCCAAGCCAGCAACGCCAACATGCTGATTTCGGTGAAGGAAATGTTTTCCAGCATCAACAAATTTCCGCTGGCCGCCATTCCGTTTTTCATTTTGGCGGGCAACCTGATGGAAACCGGCGGCATTTCGCGCCGCTTGGTGGAGTTTGCCAAGAGCATCGTCGGCGGCGTGCAAGGTGGCTTGCCGATGACCTGCGTGCTGACCTGCATGATTTTTGCGGCGGTGTCGGGTTCGTCGGTGGCCACCACCTTCGCCATCGGTGCCATCTTGATTCCCGCCCTCATCAAGCACAACTACCCGGTCGGCTACGCGGCCGCGCTGCAAGCCACCAGCGCAGAGTTGGGCGTGATCATTCCGCCGTCAATCCCGATGATTTTGTACGGCGTGAGCGCCGAAGTTTCCATTGGTGAACTTTTCATCGCAGGCTTCGGCCCCGGCCTGTTCATCGGCCTGGCCTTGATGCTTTTTGTGCACCTGTATTGCCGCTGGAAAGGCTGGGGCAAAAACGACGGCGACGGCCGCTTGAAGTTTGGCGCAGCCGCCTGGCAAGCCGGTTGGGCGCTGCTGATGCCGGTGATCATTCTGGGGGGCATCTACGGCGGCATTTTCACGCCCACCGAAGCATCGGCCGTGGCGGTTTTTTACGCCTTGATCGTGGGCATGGTGATCTACCGTGAAATCAAGTTGACCGACCTGATGGTGATTTTGCGCAAGTCGGTGATGTCCAGCGCGGTCATCATGTTCATCATTGCCAATGCCGGATTGTTTGCGTTTTTGATCACCCGCGCCGGGGTACCAGACGCCATTGGCCGCTACTTGGAAGCGGTGCTGCAATCGCCAGCGCTGTTTTTGTTGGGTGTGAACGGCGCGCTGTTCGTGATCGGCATGTTCATCGAAACCAGCGCCGCCATCATCGTGCTCGCGCCCATCTTGGCCCCCGTTGCGATTCACTTCGGAATTGACCCGGTGCACTTCGGTTTGATCATGGTGGTGAACTTGGCGCTTGGCATGATCACGCCGCCATTCGGTGTCAACCTCTTTGCTGCTTGCACGGTGGCCAAGATATCGCTCGACAGAATCGTCGGCTACCTGGTCCCGTTTGTGCTGGTGATCTTGGGCTGCTTGATGGTGGTCACCTACGTGCCGCAGTTGTCGCTGTTTTTGCGAGATTTGGTCTACGCGAAGTGAACACCGGTTCGCTCGCTCGCACAGGGATCACAGCCGGGACAGCGCAGGGCTCAGTCGCCTCCGCCACAACCTCCGCCGTCACCTCCCCCATCACCTCCGCCGTCCGAACTGCCCGAGCTGTCGCCTAGGCCATCGGTTGCGCCGTCGAACGACGGGTCGGAAAAATCGCCGCCGCAGTAGGGACTCGTGCCGCCTCCTGCTGCGCCGTCACGCCGGATGGCACCGCAGTCAGCCACGTACTTGAACCCCCCTTCAATGCCCAGCTTGGCATCGATGGCGAACAACAACGGCAGCCGTGTGGCCGCGCGCGGATTGATGTGTTCTTCGCGGCAGGCATACCACCAGCAGCGGCGCAAGCCGACGTTGTTTTGCTTGCTGGTGCTGAGCACCACCGCAGGCGTGTGATGCATGAATCGACCAAACGCACTCACACAAAACGCTTCGTAGTTCTTGGTGTACAGAATGAATTCGTGCCACAGGTCGTCCACCACTTGCGACGGCATGGCAACGTGTTGACGGCCACTTTTTAGGTGGGTCAGAAAGAACTGCCGCAAGCCGTTGGCGACCAGTTGGCAATCTTTGAGGGACAGGTCTGGGTGACGGAGTCGCAGGCGCTCGAACAGTCCCTTCGGCAACACGGCATTGCGGATGAACGCTTCGCGGCGAAGCTTGGTGTTGCGCGTCCAAAGGTAGATAAAAAGCAACAGCGACTGGGCCAACAAGGCGATCAGGATTGCACTCATCTCACACCTAGCAACTATGGAAATTGAACAAATCGCGTGACATCAAGACAGCCCAGCCCCAGCCCCAGCCCCGTGCCCACGCGCCACCTTGTGCAGCAGTTCGATCAACAGCAAGCGCTCGGCTTCTGACAAAACACGCGTCGCACTTGCCTCCATTTTGCTGGCGATTTTTTCGGCTTTTTGGGTGAGTGCAGCGCCCGCAGGCGTGAGGTTGATGATCTGAGCTCGGCGGTCTTCGGTGCTGCGCACGCGCTCGACCCAGCCGCGCTCGACCATGCGGTCCAGCGTGATGGCCATGTTGGGGGCCGACACATCCAGTGCACGGCTGAGTTGCTTTTGATTCACGCGTTCGTTGGCTGTCACCATGACCAAAATCGAGAACTCGATGGCCTTCAAATTCAGTGGGCCCAGGTGTTTGACAAAGGTTTTCTTCAGCTCAACCGAGGCCCGCGTGGCGGCGTATCCGACCAGGTGATGCAAGCGCGACTGATCTAGTTGCTTTGCAGCGGTGACCATCGCAGTTTCAGTGACAGTCAAACCGCTGGCTTGCGTGTGGTGCGAGCCGCGCCCAAATAGGTGTCGATCACGCGGCTGTCTTTGGCCAGCTCGCGGGCGGCACCTTCAAGCGCAATTTCACCCATCTCCAGCACGTAGCCGTAGTCGGCCACTTCCAACGCCGCGCGCGCATTTTGTTCGACCAACAAGATGGTCACGCCGGTGGCACGCAAGCCGTCTATGGTTTTGAAAATATCGCGCACCACCAGCGGCGCCAGACCGAGGCTGGGTTCGTCCAACATCAGCAAGCTGGGCTTGCTCATCAGGGCTCGACCCACGGCCAGCATTTGGCGTTCACCGCCTGACAAAGTGCCTGCCAATTGGGTGCGCCGTTCTTTCAAACGCGGGAACAAATTGAAGACGTGTTCAAGCGACTCGGCACTGTCTTTTTTACCCAAACGGAACTGCCGGTACGCACCCAGCAGCAGGTTGTCTTCGACCGGCATGGTGCTGAACAAGGCACGCGTTTCGGGCACCAAGGCCATGCCTTGCATCACCCGGTCTTCCAGGCTTTGGTGGCTCAGCGACAGGCCGTTGTAGCTGACCTCACCCGTGGCAGGCAGCACGCCCATCAGCGCATTCAGCAGCGTCGACTTGCCCGCGCCGTTGGGGCCGATCACGGTGACCACGCTGCCAGTTTTCGCTTGCAAATTCAGACCGTGCAGCACCTCGGCGCGGCCATAGCCAGCGTGCAGGCCCTTCACTTCCAACAGCGTGCTTGTCATCGCGATCTCCGCCGGTGGGGCAGTGCAGCCGCGCAGCGGCAAGCGTGGGGGCTCATCATCATTTCAGTGCTCAGTCCCGAGGTAAGCGGCGCGAACGGCAGGGCTGGCTTGCACGTCCGCAGGTGTGCCTTCCATCAGCTTGGTGCCGAACTCCATCACCACGATGCGGTCGGTGACTTCCATGACCAAATCCATGTCGTGCTCGACCAGCAAAATGCTCAGGCCTTCACCGCGCAGTTGGCGCAGCACGGCCATCAGGGCTTGCTTTTCTTGGTGGCGCAATCCGGCGGCGGGCTCGTCCAACAGCAGCAGCGCCGGGTCGGCACACAGAGCACGCGCGATCTCCATCAAGCGTTGCGGGCCGAGGGCCAAATTGCCCGCCAGCTCATGGATGCGGTCGCCCATGCCGATGCGCACGAGTTGGCGTTCGGCTTCGCGCAGCAAGCGGCGTTCTTCTTCGCGGTCCAGGCGCAACATCGACGCGAGCACGCCTTGACTGCCGCGCAAATGACCGCCGAGCGCCACGTTCTCCAGCACCGTCATGCCGGGCACCATCTTGACGTGTTGAAAAGTGCGCGACACGCCGCGCTTGGCGATCTCGCGCGAGGGCAAGGCTTCGATGCGTTGGCCCAAAAACTTCACTTCACCTCGCGTGGCGGGCAGCACGCCAGTCACCAAATTGAAAGTGGTGGACTTGCCTGCGCCATTCGGCCCGATGAGGCCCAAAATTTCACCGGCGCGCACTTGAAACGTCACGTCATTCACCGCCACCAAGCCGCCGAATTCTTTGCGCACGGCTTGCACGTCCAGCACCACCTCGCCGCGCGGGGGGCGTGCGCGCTCAGACAAGGGCGCGGCGTTTTGCCAATCGACTTTGCGATTCACTTTGGGCAAGCGCGCTTCCACAAACGCCCACAAACCGTCGCGTGCGTACTGCAACACCAAAACCAAAATCACACCGAACACGATGATCTCGAAGTTGCCGCTGGAGCCCAACAATTTGGGCAGCAGCACTTGAAGCTGGTCTTCCAAAATCTTCACCACCCCTGCGCCCACCAAGGCGCCCCACACATGGCCCACGCCGCCGAGCACCGCCATGAAAAGGTATTCGATGCCCATCTTCAAACCGAAGGGCGACGGGTTCACGGTGCGCTGAAAGTGGGCAAACAACCAACCCGACACGCTGGCCAGCAAGGCCGCCAACACAAAGGCCATGACCTTGATGCGAAAGCCGTCCACACCCATGGCTTCGGCCATGGTGGTGCCGCCTTTGACAGCGCGCAAAGCGCGGCCTGTGCGCGAATCGAGCAAATGCGTGACGGCGACGATGGCCAGGATCACCAGCGTCCACAACAGGTAGAAAAAGCTGCGGCCCGTGTTGAGTGCCACGCCAAAAAACTGAATCGCGGGCACGCCCAGCAGACCGTCGTATTTGCCCAAGGCGTCAATGTTGCCCAGAAGGTAGTACAGGCTCAATCCCCAAGCGATGGTGGCCAGTGGAAGGTAGTGGCCCGACATGCGCAGCGTCAACCAGCCCAGCAGCAACGCCACGCAACCGGTGAAAGCCAAACCCGCCCACACGGTGAGCCACGGTGACACGCCGAAAGTGAGCGTGAGGTAGGCGGCGGTGTAAGCACCCAAACCGACGAAAGCGGCTTGACCGAACGAGGTGAGCCCCGCCACGCCAGTGAGTAACACCAAGCCAATGACGACCAGTGTGTACAAGCCGATGTAGTTGGCCTGCGTGATCCAAAACTCTGGCACTGGCAACTGCGGCAACAGGGCCAGAAAAACCAAGAACACCGCGAACGAAATGCTGCGCAGGCTCATTCTTCTTCATCTCCATGCCCATGCTGGAACGAGCGCCACAGCAGCACGGGCAAGATCAAGGTGAACACAATGACTTCTTTGAATGCGCTGGCCCAAAACGAGCCGAAGCTCTCCAACAGGCCCACAAAAATGGCCCCCAATGCAGCCGCCGGGTAGCTGGACAAGCCACCAAAAATTGCCGCTACAAAACCTTTGAGGCCTATCAAAAAGCCTGAGTCGTAAAAGATGGTGGTTGTGGGCCCGATCAACAAACCCGACAGCGCACCGATAAAGGCCGCCAGCGCAAAACTCATGCGACCTGCGCCGTTGGTAGAGATGCCCATGAGGCGCGCACCCAAGCGGTTGACGGCGGTGGCGCGCAAGGCCTTGCCGCGCAGAGTGCGTTCAAAAAACAAGAACAGCCCGACGATCAAGGTGATGGACACCAAGAAAATAATCAGCGTTTGACCCGACAGCGTGAGCGCGCCTGCGTTGAAGCGCGCGTCCCAAAAACTCGGGTTGCGAAAACCTTCCGCACCGAAGAAAACCAAGCCCATGCCCGTGAGCGCAAAGTGCACACCGACCGATACGATCAACAGCACCAGCACGGTGGCGTCGGCCAATTTTTCAAAGGCCAAGCGGTACACCAGCGGGCCGATCGGTGTGACGATGGCCAGCGTGAGCAAACTCTGCAACACCAGGGGCAGCTTCAGCGGCGCGGCCCACAGCGTGAGAAGCGTCACCGCCACCGGAAAAGCCAAAATTTGCGCCAAGGATTTGATAATTTGGCCCGCAGGCAACGCGCGCCGCCAACAGGCCACGGCCTCTTGCAAGGCGCTCAACACAGCCAGCGCCAGCAACAACCACACGGTGCCGGGCACCTTGCCCATTTGCAGCACGGCCAAGGTCAACGCGCCGTAAGCAACAAACTCGCCTTGCGGAATGAAGATGACACGGGTGATGGTGAACACCAGCACCGTGGCCAAG